>NZ_BCVS01000007.1:0-44262 GCF_001591865.1 Lacticaseibacillus pantheris DSM 15945 = JCM 12539 = NBRC 106106 | reverse complement strand
GGAGTACCCCACGAAAGCCGCAACTCACCGGCCCGGCCAACGCTGTCGTCCACTAGCTTCCTTGTTGCTGACAATCAATCGTGCTATACTTTTATTAACAAAATAGGCGATGAGAAAAAGGGTTATCAGCCGTCGCGACAGCGAATCCGGGACCGTGTAAGCCGGAACGTGTGGGCTGATAATTGGCGTTTTTGAGCCACTAACTAAAGAGCATCGACGTGTTCACGCCGGTGAAATAGGGTGGAACCGCGCGCAAGCGTCCCTATGCCGTTATTAGGCATAGGGACGCTTTTTGTCTCGTACCAATACCATAAAGGAGTGCAACATGGTTAACAAGATGAACGTTCAAGAAATGATTCAGACCCTCCAGGCCTTCTGGGGATCCAAAGGCTGCATGCTTATGCAGTCCTACGACGTGGAAAAGGGTGCCGGCACGATGAGTCCGTACACCTTCCTGCGCGCAATTGGACCGGAACCGTGGAACGCGGCATACGTGGAGCCATCCCGGCGTCCTGCCGATGGCCGTTACGGTGAGAATCCGAACCGTTTATTCCAACACCACCAATTTCAGGTGGTGATGAAGCCATCCCCAGAAAAAATCCAGGAATACTACCTGGACTCGCTGCGGGCGTTGAATATCGATCCACTGGAACACGATATCCGCTTTGTTGAAGATAACTGGGAGAACCCATCCATGGGTTGTGCCGGTGTTGGTTGGGAAGTATGGCTTGACGGCATGGAAGTGAGCCAATTTACCTACTTCCAAGTTGTTGGTGGCCTCGAAGTTTCACCCGTAACTAGCGAAATCACTTACGGGGTGGAACGATTAGCATCATACATTCAGGACGTAAAGTCCGTCTTTGACCTCGAATGGGGTGACGGCGTGAAGTACGGCGATATCTTCAAGGAACCTGAATACGAGCACTCCAAGTACGCCTTTGAGGAAAGCAACCAGGACATGCTGCTGGACTTCTTCAACGCCTACGAAAAGGAAGCCTGGCGCCTAATGGACCTCGGTTTGGTGCACCCGGCTTACGACTACATTCTTAAGTGTAGCCACACCTTCAACTTGCTGGATGCCCGCGGGGCCGTATCCGTCACCGAGCGTGCCGGCTACCTGAGTCGGATTCGAAAGATGGCGCATAAGGTCGCCCGCGCCTTTGTTGCCGAACGGAAGAAGCTTGGTTTCCCGTTGCTCGACCACGCGGATGCAGAAACTACGGAGGCAAAGTAACTCATGCAATACTTACTGGAAATTGGTTTGGAAGACATGCCCGCACACGTCGTTACGCCTAGCTTGCGTCAACTTGCGGACAAAACCGCTGCGTTCTTGAAGGACCAGCAACTCGACTTTGACGATATTAAGAAATACGCGACGCCGCGGCGGCTCGCATTGTTGATTGACGGTCTTGCCGCAAAGCAAGCGGACCGGGCAGAGGATTTGCGTGGTCCGGCTAAGAAAATTGCCCAGGATGCGGATGGCAACTGGAGTAAGGCGGCTATCGGCTTCACACGCGGCCAGGGCATGTCGGTTGACGACATTGAGTTCAAAGAGGTGAAGGGGACCGAGTACGTTTTCCTCCACAAAGAGGTCGCGGGTAAAGGTGCGGCTGAGATCCTTCCTGGTCTGGTTGATGTCATTAAGAGTTTGACGTTCCCCACACGGATGAAGTGGGCCCAGTACGACTTTGAATTCATTCGTCCAATTCATTGGATTGTGAGTTTGCTGGACGACCAGGTCGTTCCGATGCAGATTCTGGATGTCCAGGCAGGGCGCGAAACCCAGGGACACCGCTTCTTGGGCCACGCTGTCGAACTGCAGACCGCCAATGATTACGTGAAAGCTCTACGGGGTCAGCAAGTTCTGGTCGATCCGGCTGAGCGCAAGGCCATCATTACCGACCAAATTAACGCCATTGCATCCCAAAATAATTGGCAAGTAGACCTGGATAAGGACCTCTTGGAGGAAGTTAATAACCTGGTTGAGTTCCCCACCGCCTTTGCGGGTAGTTTCGACGCCAAGTACCTCGACATTCCCGAGATTGTGTTGATTACGTCCATGAAGGATAACCAGCGGTACTTCTACGCGCGGGACCAAAATGGACGCATGGTGAACGCGTTTATCGGGGTGCGCAACGGTAACGGTGAGCACATGGACAACGTCATTGCTGGTAACGAGAAGGTGCTGACGGCCCGGCTGGAGGATGCGGCATTCTTCTACAACGAGGATCAGCAGCATAGTATTACCGACTACGTTGCACGCCTGAGCAACGTCAGTTTCCACGATAAGCTCGGTTCTTTAGCGGACAAGATGGCCCGGGTCCAGACCATCGCGAGTGTTCTGGCAAAGCATTTTGCACTCGACACGCAGGGCACGGAAGATCTGCAGCGCGCTGCTGGCATCTACAAGTTTGACTTGGTCACCGGCATGGTGGGCGAATTTGCGGAGCTCCAGGGAACGATGGCGGCTCACTACGCGCAATTAGCAGGTGAGAATGAGGCAGTTGTCGCAGCGTTGGGTGAGCAGTACATGCCTATTTCCGCTGAAGGTGCGTTGCCGGCCAGTGAGGTGGGCACTTTGCTGGCCATGGCGGACAAACTGGACACGTTAATGAGTTTCTTCTCGGTCGACATGATTCCGAGCGGGAGCAACGACCCCTACGCGTTGCGGCGGCAGGCATACGGTATTGTGCGGATGCTGGCGACGCACAAGCAGACGTTGCCGTTACGACAGTTGCAAGGCGAATTGATTAAGCAACTGGAGGAAGCAGGCCAGACGAATGGTCGGGATTACAGACACAACGTGGACGCGCTAGACGAATTCTTCCAGGACCGTATTAAGCAATTAATGCAAAGCAACCATGTAAGTCATGACGTGGTGGACGCGGTTACGGCAACGGCGGACCCGGATGTGAGTGCCGAAATTTCAGCAGCGGAAGTATTGACGCGGGCGGCCAAAGCGGACGAATTCAAGGAACACTTGGAGGCGTTGACCCGAGTTGTACGGATTACCAGCAAGAACCCGGCAACGGGTGATGTGGATCCACAACTGTTTGAAAACGATAGTGAGCAGCAGTTACACAGCGCGGTGGAGCAGTTGGCGGACTTTGACGGTCGGACGACGGCGGCAAACTTTGAACGGCTGACGGCGTTGACGCCGATCATTAATGCATACTTTGATGAAACGATGATTATGGCGGACGACGAGCGGGTACGGGACAACCGGCTACGCGAGTTGAACCGACTGGCACAGTGGATTACGTTGTTTGGGGATTTGACGAGGGTGAGGAAGTAGAGAGAGCGGAGCAGGCCGTTTAGAAAGCAGAGTATAAGCATTTACGGACGGGAAGCCCGCACTTGGCTTCATGTTCGTGACTGCTTATACGTCGCTTTCTGGCCTGCGCAGCTCGTTTCAATAAGCACAGATAACGGGGGAGCGTTGTATCATTTACCAACCAATGTATCGCCGAAAGGCCCGCACTTGGCCTTTTGGCGATAGTTGCTTATACGTCGCTTTCTGGCCTGCGCAACCCGTTTCAACACCTGACAGTAACGCGGGAACGTACTAGCAGTCACCCACAAGCTAACTAAGAACGCACTTGGCCTTTTGGTTTGAGTACCTTATGCGTCGCTTTCTGCCTTGCGCAACCCGTTTCGACACCCATGCGCAACACGGCTACACCGCGGCAACTCGCCAGCATACCAGTAAGAAACGCCCGTCCCATCCCAACAAAAAGTTAAACTACGTCGCGTTATCGCTTATCATTGCTACCGCTTGCGTTTTCAAAACATTCGCGCTACAATATAATTTGCTATTTTTGTACCCACGAATGGATTGACGAACGGAAATGGGGGTGATGGTGTTGGCCAAAATGATTCCCGAAGCGACGATTGATCAAGTGCAAAACGCGGTCAACATCGTCGATTATGTTGGTCAGTTTGTACAGCTGAAGAAACAGGGTCAAAACATGTTTGGCCTGTGTCCCTTCCATGATGAGAACACACCATCGTTTTCGGTCAACGAGGAGAAGCAGATTTTTCACTGCTTTTCTTGTGGCCGGGGCGGTAGCGTGTTCAAATTCGTGATGGATCTTGATGGGGTGTCTTTCCCCGAGGCTGTGGCCAAGGTTGCAGAATTTGGTCACGTTGACGTGCAGATCAACACGACGGTCAACCAACCCCGTGAATCTGCCACTGCTACTAGGCAGAAGGAGATTCTGGCACAAGTACAGAAGCTGTTTAACCACCTGCTGGTGAACACGGCGCAGGGGGAACCCGCACTGGATTACCTGCACGGACGGCAGATGACCGATGAGACGATTGAGCACTTTGGTATTGGGTTTGCACCCAGCGATGACCAAATGTTGCGCAAATATCTCACCAAAGAAGGCGTTAGTTACGAGGAACAGCGCGCGTCCGGCTTGTTTGTGGATCGGGATGGCGGCGAATTAGCCACGCGTTTTACCAACCGGGTAATGTTCCCACTCCGTAATGAACGTGGGCAAACAATCGGCTTTTCTGGTCGGGTGCTCGGCAAGCAGGATGGCGTAGCTAAGTATTTAAACAGTCCCGAAACCGAGCTGTTCAACAAACGCGATACGCTCTTCAACCTGGACCAGGCCAAAGCGGCGATTAACCCCGACAAACGCTTCTACCTCTTTGAAGGGTTCATGGATGTGATTACCGCCTACGAGGCCGGTGTCCAAACAGGGATTGCCTCAATGGGTACCAGTTTGACCCGTGAACAAATCGGGATTATCGACCGGGTGGCAAATGAAGTCGTAATTAGTTATGACGGTGATATGCCCGGGCAAAAGGCCGCCGACCGGGCGTTAGGCATGTTGCAAAATGCCCGTGACTTGCGGTATTCCGTATGCTTGCTACCGGACGGAATGGATCCCGATGAGTTTATCAAAAGTCGCGGTGCCGACGCCTTCAAGCAGCAACTGCAACACGTATTAACACCAATTGCCTTTCGCATCATGTTCCTCGCTAACGGCGTGGACATGACCAACGATCATGACAAAATTGCATACGTCGACGCAGCGCTGGCGGAGATTGCCCGCGAGACTGAGGCCGTACCACGGTCGCTATACCTGGATCAACTAGCAGAGCGTTCGGGTGTGCCCCGCGATGCTTTGGCACAGCAGTTGGCTAGTACTCAGGTCGCTCCCGCACCGGCCTTGGGGGCGGACAACCCATTTGGTGCCTGGGACGATAACGACATGCCGCCAGAACCAACGGGTGGCTGGTCCGACGTGCCACCCGCAGATCCTGCCGGCCAGCCGCAGACCTTTGCGAAACCGCAAACGGTACGCATATCCCGCTTTGAAAAAGCTGAACGTGCGCTACTTTACTACATGTTGACGGATTCCGAAACCGCCAACTTGATGGGCGCCGAGGCGGTGCACTTTCCCCACGATCTGTACCAAACCATCGCACAACAGTGGCAGGATTACCGTGCGGATGGGCATGATGATATCAGCGGATTTACCACCCGCCTCAGCGATGAGGAGGGCCAAACGGTCGCCGCGCTACTTTCCACCCCATGGCCACCCGTCAATGATGAGACCACCGATGGGCTGCTGAAAGTCCTAGGGGGTTCCGACCTGCGCCAGCAACTCGGAACCGTTAAGGAACAGTTGCAGCAGGCCCAGCGCCTTGGTGACCAAGAGGGCCAAACCCGGTTGGCAAACCAATATTTTGAGTTAATGCGCCAGTTAAAGGCATAATCACGATTACAAACGGAGGAATGTACATGGCAACTACTAAGAAGACCACGAACACTAAGTACGATGCAGCCGTCGCAGCACTGCTCAAGGAAGCAAAGCAATCCAAGCAGGTGACCGACGCGGAGCTGGCCGAAAAGTTGGTTAAGCCGTTCGCACTGCAGAGTGATGCCGTGGACGAACTGATGCAAAAGTTCGAAGACTCTGGAATTAGTATCGTTGATGATAAGGGTGAACCAGCGGAACGTGCGCTGAAGAGCCAAAAGAACGTGGTCTCCAAAAAAGAACTGAGTGACATGTCCGCGCCCAGTGGGGTTAAGATTAACGACCCCGTGCGGATGTACCTCAAGGAAATTGGGCGGGTTAACCTGTTAACGGCCCAAGAAGAAGTGGATCTCGCACTTAAAATCGAGCAGGGTGACCAGGTTGCTAAGCAACGTTTGGCCGAAGCCAACTTACGGTTGGTGGTCTCCATTGCCAAACGCTACGTTGGCCGGGGCATGCAGTTTCTGGACTTGATCCAGGAAGGTAACATGGGCCTCATGAAGGCGGTCGAGAAGTTCGATTACCGCAAAGGGTTCAAGTTCTCCACCTACGCCACGTGGTGGATTCGTCAGGCCATCACGCGTGCAATCGCTGACCAAGCCCGGACTATCCGTATCCCCGTCCACATGGTGGAAACAATCAACAAGCTGATTCGGATTCAGCGGCAATTGCTCCAAGATTTAGGTCGCGAACCTATTCCGGAAGAAATTGGTGCGGAAATGGATATCCCTACCGAGAAGGTCCGGGAAATTCTGAAGATTGCTCAAGAACCTGTTTCCCTGGAAACACCAATTGGTGAAGAGGACGACTCCCACTTAGGCGACTTCATTGAAGACCAGGATGCAACTAGCCCCGAGGACCACGCTAGTTACCAGATGCTGAAGGAACAGTTGGAGAACGTCCTTGATACCCTGACGGAACGGGAAGAGAACGTGCTTCGTCTCCGGTTTGGTCTGGATGACGGCCGTACCCGGACGCTGGAAGAAGTGGGTAAGGTATTTGGCGTTACCCGTGAACGGATTCGTCAAATCGAAGCTAAAGCGTTGCGTAAGCTGCGCCACCCGAGTCGCTCCAAGCAGTTGAAGGACTTCTTGGAATAGATCTCGTCAGTCAACTAAGACCGGTCCTGGTGACCGGTCTTTTTTGCGGGATTATCGCCGGCACAACGTAATTACTTTGCACAAGTGGTGCCGGTCTGCCCAAAGGTGACACCTGAAACAGGACTATCCCATGTGGATACTGTATAATAAAAGCATTAATGGAGAGGGGATCCACCATGGAAATAACGTTACGACCATTAACTCACGACCAGTTAGGGGCTTTCTGGCAGGTAGCATTTAGCGACCCACACGCAGAATGGACCAAGTGGAACGGGCCTTATTTTCACGAGGAAACCCCGACTCGGCGGGAGTTTCTCGAAGACATCGGTGTCAATGAGTTTCAGGACAACCCAACCCGCCAGGTCATTTGGTTAGACGACAAAATGATTGGCATGGTCTCCGCCTACTTTGATGACGGTGCACTGTTACGGTGGTTGGATGTCGGTATCACCATTTACGATGAACGTATGTGGCACCAGGGCATTGGCACGGCGGCTTTGCGCCTGTGGATCACACACATGTTCAAAGTCATCAACTTACCGCATATCGGGCTCACGACCTGGTCGGGTAACGAACGGATGATGCGTCTGGCTGAAAAATTAGGCTTAAAGATGGAGGCGCGCGTTCGTCAGGTTCGTTACTGGCAGGGGCAGTACTGGGACTCAATTCGTTATGGCGTTTTGCGTGACGAATGGTTTACCCAGTATCCCGACACGGACGAGTAAACCAACAATCTCCTGCGCGTAGTGTATACTGGTTATATCCAGTAGCATAGGCGGAGGAGATTTTTTTGACTAGTAATCAGGTACATTTGAGTAAACGTTTGGCTGCGATTGCAGCGTACATAGATTCCGATTCCCGCGTTGCTGATATCGGTACGGATCACGCCCTGCTGCCAATTGCACTCATCCAAGAGCAACGGGCAAGTTTTGTGGTTGCCAGTGATATTGGTGCCGGGCCGGTCGGGATTGCCCGGGATAACGTTGCGCAACACGGATTAACTGGCACCCAGATTGAGGTAAGGCAGGGAGATGGCTTGGCCGGGATTAGACTGAACGATGGTATCGACACTGTGGTCATTGCCGGCATGGGTGGGGAATTAATCGCCCGTATTCTCACCGCGGGGCAAAGTCACTTAGACGGCACCGAAACGCTGATTCTGAGCCCCCACCGCGACGAATACCTAGTGCGTCAATGGTTGGTCGACCATCAGTGTGCCATTTTGGGTGAAACCATCCTCACCGACGAGGGCCACACGTACGAAATCATCGAGGTGGGACAGTCACAGCCGGCAGTAGGTTACGACGCAGCCGATATTTTATGTGGTCCATTCTTGCGGCGTGAACGTAACGCTACATTTATTGACAAATGGACGCGGAGAGAACGAAAATTGCAGCATATCATTGATAGTATGAGTGCCGCCAAACACCCCGTAACTGAACAACTGGAGGCTGCCCGCCAGGAACTCCAAATCATCCGGGAGGTATTGGCATGACTTCAGCACAAACAATTATCGATCGGTTTGAACAAGCGGCACCACTAGACCTGGCATTACCAGGCGATCCCAGTGGCTGGCAAATTGGTGATCCGCAGGTAGAAGTAACGGGCGTATTCGTCACGCTGGACGTACGGCCCGAGACGGTTGCGGCCGCGGTCGCACAGAAATGTAATTTCATGCTGGCGCACCATCCGGCGGTCTTTCATGCGCCCCAAAACCTCAACTTTGAAGACCCGCAGGTAGCCATGTATGGTGATATCATTCGGCATGGCATCACGGTGTATGGCGCCCACACAAGCCTCGACAACGCGCATCCAGGCATGAATGATTGGTTGGCAACCGCACTGGGACTCACCAACGTGGGCCCGTTGAAGGTACCGGGAGAACTCGACGGCATGGGTCGGATCGGCAACCTCGATACCCCGGTGCCCCTGAGCGACTTTGTTCAGCAAAGCAAAGCCGCGTTGCAGGTCGAACACGCACGCCTGATTGCGCGTGACCAACAACGCTTGGTCCGAAGGGTCGCGGTACTCGGTGGCGGCGGCAGTTCCGTGTATGCGGCTGCTCAGGTGGCTGGGGCTGACGTCCTGGTCACCGGCGACGTAACCTACCACACGGGGCACGATATTCTGGCCCGTGACTTTGCCGTCCTTGATGCCGGCCACCATATTGAACGGATTATGGTGCCACAGGTTGCGTCGTGGTTGCGCGACTGGTCGGCCACAGACGGCTGGGGCATCAAGGTAGTTACCAATACTATTAGCACCGATCCCTTTACGTTTGTTTAACGGCACAGTGTGATTAAACCGGCATACCGGTTTGGTCACACTTTTTTGCATTTTAAATACGGAAAGGGTTGCATCCGTAAGTTTTAGTGATATCATTTAGATATCATCAAAAAAGGCGAGGTGAGATGGGTGAGTGCCGACAAGAAAAAATTTTTGCTCCGCATTGATCAACAATTATACGATCAAATTGCCACGGCCGCTGATAATGCGGGCAATAGTGTTAACGCCTATATAGAGCAAGCACTAACGCGCGCATTACATCAACCCAGCTTTGAACAACGCCAAGTTGTGGGTCAAACAGTGGCGGCCAATGATATCGTTGCTGATAGCGGGTTAGTATTAGCCCACGGTATCTATTACCGGTACATCACGACTGATAACGCCCCGATTGCTCCGGGACATGATTACGCAATCGTCGCCGCAACCGGCAATATATTAACGTTACAGGTGATTTAGAGGGTCGAAATGGAGGATATTATGCTGGGAATTAAAATTGTGCGCCAAAACAACCAAGGGTTAGTCGAAACGTTAGGACGTTACCGCAGGAGCGTCACCCCGGGATTACACTTTTACTTGCCATTGTTCCAACGCGTGAGGACAGTTAGTCTGGCCATGGAGCCACTAGCGCTGCCTAACTACTCCATCATCACGAAGGACAACGCCGATGTGACCGCCAGCCTCACGCTGAACTTTCACATTACCGACGCAGTCAAGTACCAGTATGAAAACACTGATTCGGTCGAGTCGATGTCACAATTAGTTCGTGGTCACCTCCGTGATATCATTGGCCGGATGGATTTAAACCAGGCCCTGGGGTCGACGGCCGAAATCAACCGCGAACTGACTTTGGCCATCGGCGACCTCACCAACACGTACGGTATCAACGTTGATCGCATCAATATCGACGAACTCACACCCTCATCTGCCATCCAGGCAGCCATGGACAAGCAACTGACGGCCGACCGCGAACGCGTCGCGGCCATTGCCAAAGCCGAAGGGGAGGCCAAGTCCATTGAACTGACAACTAAGGCCAAAAATGATGCCCTGATGGCGACGGCGCGGGCGGAGGCCGACGCCACCAAGACACGGGCTGATGCCGAACGTTACCGTATCGATACAGTACAGCAGGGGCTAAGCGCGGCCGACGAAAAGTACTTCCAGAATCAGGCCATTAACGCGTACGCTGACCTCGCAAAATCACCGGCAAACATGGTGGTGGTGCCGGCGGACACCGCGAGCGACCTGGGCAAAGTCCCCGTCATTGGCAAACTATTGAACAAGGATTAGTTAACGTTGATATGAGTACACAAAACGACCGGTATTCCTAAGTTAGGGAATACCGGTCGTTTTACGTTAGTGCTCGGGAGCTAACCGCATTGTGGTCCAATCTTTTTTACGTACACACATTATTATTTGAGTAATGGCGCAATCCAGTTCGTCCACGCCCAACTAATCGGCATGACGAACACCATGGCCGGAATCATATCGGCCGTCGGGAACATCTTGACCTGCACCATCCGGAAACCAGTTGCCAGCATCAGGAAACCACCTGCAGCTTTGAAGTCGGCAATCATTACGGGGGTAGTTAGTGGGAAAACGTAGCCCGCGATGAGGTAAAGAATGAAGAGCACGATGAATTGCGGCACGGCAATCACGGAAACCACGGCGCCGAGGTTAGTGGCAAAAATTGCCGCCGTGAAGAAGTCCAAGATGGCCTTAGAAATCAGGATGGAGGCATCCCCAGTCATCCCTTCAGTCAGCGCACCGTAAATACCGGTACCGCTGGCACAGAACAGCACGATGATGGTCACCACGCTGGCCATGAATTCCTCCTGGGACATCTCTCCGTTTTCGCTACCGTGAATGAACTTAGAAATACCGCGCTGCATGAGCCCAGCACCTTTGTTCACACCATCACCAAAGTGGATGATTAACCCAAAGCCAGTCCCGATAATCAGGGCAAAGATGACTGCGGGCATGTTCTTCATGGGCGCAATGGCGTAAATCCCCATGCCCATCGAACAGGCACCGAAAATCATGTTGATCTGTTTCTTGAAGTTCTCGGACATGTACTTGCCCGCAATGGTACCAAAAATACCGCCAATTAAAACTGACAGCGCGTCGATAATTACACCAATTGGCATAACTCGAAGCCTCCTTTTGTCTGATTGTTAGCACACTGGTGGGGAGGAACGCCCGCACTGTCGAACAGCACATCGTTTCAGGGCTCGGCCCACCGGCACGCATATTAATTAAGTAGTGCGGAACGGGGGATGAAACCTCCCGTAACAACGTTACATAGTCTACAATGCGGACTGGTTGGGAAACAATTCAGTTTTGTGTTAAAGTTATTCGCAAATGGAATACCACACTAATTGGCGTAATAATGAATTTTCAGCAGTACATAATTAATTGGAAATGAGGTCGTTCATGGACATTCGTAAATTACGGACCTTTGTTAACCTGGCCCACACGTTGAACTATACGGAAACAGCCGCCGCCCTGTTTACCACCCAAGCGACGGTCTCCAAACATATTATTTCAATGGAAAAAGAACTCGAAACGCAACTATTCATTCGGGCTCACCGCACCATTGCACTCACGCCCGCTGGCAACACGGTGCTGAAATATGCCCGGGAAATTTTGACTAGCTATGACGAAATGGCACGCCAACTTAGCACCGACCGGAACACGGCCAACCAAACGCTCACAATTCGTGCTATTCCATCGGTTTCCAACTACCGGGCGCTGGGATTGATTACTGAATTTCAGCGTGCCAATCCGGACATCGAACTACACTTTACCGAGGGTGAAAGTTACGCGCTATTGCCATCATTGGATGACGGCCACAGTGATATCGTCTTTATGCGCACCTTTGTGGAGCACCAAACAGAGTACGACATGATCACGGGTGAGGTGGATCGCTTTGTGGCGGTGGTCCCGGACACCAGCACTTTGGCCCACCAGTCTCATATCAACGTAAGCCAGTTACGCGGCCAGAATTTTTTAATGTTGGGCAAAGAAACGAACCTGTTTGAACCCATCATGCGCATGGCGCGCGCCGCCGACTTTACCCCCACCATTACGTACGAGGGACAGCGCATTGACCTGGTACTGCAACTCGTCAATAAGGGCATGGGGGTATCCATCATGATGGAAAAGACTGTGCGCACCGATGACTATCCCCATATCGTCAAAATCCCTCTCGATACGGACGTTTCCAGCCATCTAGCGTTTGTCCGGCGCCATGAAGGTCCGCACACGCAGGCGAGCGACCGTTTCTGGCGTTACGCGCAGGCGCACCGTGACAGTTACGCCGAGTGATGCCGGTGTGCGCTGAAGCATCCACCCGTGTATTCCAAAGTGGAATTTGCGTACCGACAAGTTGAATTGCTTTGCCGTATCCGTGGACCGATAATAATCCTTGCAAACAACAAACATTCCATTTTGGAGGCAGAGTAGTATGACTACAAAAAAGTATGATTTGCGGTCAGCCATCGAAGAATTGAAGGCCATGCCGGGTCAGTACCTGGAATCCAACAAGGAAATCGATCCTGAAGCGCAATTAGCCGGTGTCTACCGTTACGTTGGTGCTGGCGGTACCGTTCAGCGCCCAACTAAGGAAGGCCCAGCCATGATGTTTAACAACGTCAAGGGCTTCCCGAACTCCCGAGTTTTGATTGGTGTCTTGGCCAGTCGTCGCCGCGTGGGTGCCTTGATGCACCAGGACTGGCACAACCTCGGTCACGTACTGAACGAAGCGGTGAAGACACCCATCCAGCCCGTTACGGTTGGCAAAGAAGATGCCCCAGCCCAAGAGGTTGTGCATTTGGCCACTGATGCCGACTTTGACATCCGGACTTTGCTCGCAGCGCCTACCAACACACCGGACGACGCTGGCCCATACATTACCATGGGTGTTGTGCGGGGTTCATCACCGGATGGCTCACAGCACGACGTCACTATTCACCGGATGGTTCTGGAAGACAAGGACACCATCGGTATGTACATCATGCCTGGTGGCCGCCACATCGGTGCCTTCCTGAAGGAATACGAGGCCAAGAACGAACCAATGCCAATTACTATTTCCATTGGTTTGGACCCCATCGTACCGATTGCCACGACGTTCGAGCCGCCGACAAC
The DNA here is from genome assembly GCF_001591865.1 of Lacticaseibacillus pantheris DSM 15945 = JCM 12539 = NBRC 106106. Lineage (NCBI taxonomy): Bacteria > Bacillati > Bacillota > Bacilli > Lactobacillales > Lactobacillaceae > Lacticaseibacillus > Lacticaseibacillus pantheris. Next base: position 30,959 of record NZ_BCVS01000007.1, on the reverse strand, counting down.
CCCACTTGGTTACGACGAATTGTCCATTGCTGGTTCATTGCGGCAGCATGCCGTTGAGCTGGTTGATGGCGTCGCAGTGCATGAAAAGGGGATTGCCCGGGCTGAATGGATTATCGAAGCCGAAATCATGCCGAACACTTCCATGCAGGAAGACATCAACACGAACACCGGCTTTGCCATGCCAGAATTCCCTGGCTACAACGGCCAAGCTAACTCAGCCGTCCACGTTGTCAAGATTAAGGCCGTTACCCACCGGAAGGATAACCCCATCGTCCAAACCACGATTGGGCCATCCGAGGAACACGTTTCCATGGCCGGCATCCCGACCGAGGCTTCCATCCTCAACCTGGTGGATAACGCTATTCCCGGTGTCGTCACCAACGTTTACAACCCGCCAGCTGGTGGTGGTAAGCTAATGACCATCATGCAGATTCACAAGGGCAGCAACAATGATGACGGTATTCAACGCCAGGCTGCGTTGCTCGCATTCTCCGCCTTCAAGGAACTGAAGACTGTCATCCTGGTTGACGAGGACGTTGACATCTTTGACTGGAACGACGTTATGTGGACCATCAACACGCGCTTCCAAGCCGATATGGACATCCAGGTACTGACCGGTTTACGGAACCACCCATTGGATCCTTCCGAGCGCCCAGAGTATGACCCTAAGTCAATCCGGACGCGGGGGATGAGTTCCAAGCTAGTGCTTGATGGGACGTACCCACACGACATGAAGGACCAGTTCCAGCGTGCTCCGTTCATGGACGTTAAGAACTGGGAAGACTGGACCAAGGAATAATTTAACTAGTCGGTTGCACCAAATTGTCATTTCACACACAATATTGATCATAGTGGGTGCCCGTAATGGGACCAGCGAAAATCAGGTTGTGTTACGGAAGCTATTGCACTATCCATACCAGGGTGGCGGCGGTAGCTTCTTTGTACATATTTGCAGGCTGCAAATCTGCGGCCCGTATTGATACATACACCCATCGCATTGTGCCGGGTGGTTAAAAAACACTGGGTTGTGTTACCGTCACCACGTTGCCGGCCACACGTCCCCGCAAAGAGGGTAATTAGGATGAAAAAAATTGTTATTGGTGTATCGGGTGCCTCGGGGACCATCTACGCGTTGTCGTTGCTTGCGGCTTTGCACGCAAATCCGGACGTAGAAACCCACCTGGTAATGAGCAAGTGGGCGCGGGAAAACCTCTCGGTCGAAGCGACGGGTTACACGATGGCCGATGTCGAAAAGTTGGCCGATTATACCTACAACCCGAACGATATGGGAGCAAGTATTGCTAGTGGGAGCTTCATGCACGACGGTATGGTAATTGTGCCTGCAAGCATGAAAACCATGGCGGCGGTGGCGACCGGCCTCGGCGATAACCTGATTGCGCGGGCAGCTGACGTCACGCTCAAGGAGTGCCGTCAACTGATCATGGTGCCGCGTGAATCGCCGTTCAACCAAATCCACCTGGAGAACATGCTCAAATTAAGCCGCATGGGAGTAGAGATTATTCCGCCAATTCCCGCATTCTACAACCGGCCCCGTACCATCGATGACATCATCAACCACAACACGATGAAGTTGCTGGATCACCTGCACATTCGCAACGATGCGGGTGACCGGTGGCAGGGCTTGGCGGCCGCTAAGCAAGCGGCCCGGAAGGAGGCGGAGGCTCATGACTAAGGTTGGCGAGAGCATCACATTCAGTGTGACGATGGAGGACTACACCATCTACGCGGTGGTTGAACGGCAAAGCCAGGACTTGCTCATCCAGCTCATTGGCGGTGACGTATGGCATTACGGCGTCGTCACCGCCGTCAGCAAGGATACGGAGCCCCAAGACATTAACATGCCGAGCCGCCCGGGGCACGTTCACCAGGAGCGCGTTTTGACACACGCCTTGGCGAGCGTAATTCGGCCTGTACTGCAAAGTAACGCGTTCATCGTTAGCGGGATGCATGTCAATAGCATCACCACCGCACAGATGCGTGTCGCGACCAAGATGGCGCGAACGCTGGGCGAGGAAATCCGCGACTGGGTTGTGGCGCACCCGGCGGCCAAACTCGTCGAAACGTTCGCTCCCAGTCACCACCGTAATGTCGGGGAGTAACGGTGGCTGGTAGTAGTTTGGCGGCGGTTGCGGACGCCACCCGCTCGGCCTACACCACCACCAAACTACTACCAACGTGAGTCCGCCTGACTCATAGTGAATGACAAACAATCTTTGCAGACAGCAAGATCCCGAGATTTTACTTAACAGTCATGGGCGTTAGGTCAATCTAATAACGTAGTGTGCAACATTACTCACAGAATATTTCACTCGATTGATGTTAACTTGGGTTGTGTTTTGATTTATTATTCTGTCGCAATGAATCATTTATAAATAATCTAGTCGTCTAGGTATCACGTGAATCGATGTTATTCCATAAAACACGTGTACAACACGTTGGTGGTAATGGGGTGATAGTGTAGGGTAGCCGGAACGGCGTGAGCGTGAGGCTCGTAGCTCCGGTCGCGATTGTCACCCGTTTACCCGGAGCTATCGCCCCATTACCACCAGCCACTAAGCCACCCAACCGCACAAAAAAAGAGCAGATCAATTCTGCTCTTTTTTGCTACCACATAGATTACCGCCCAGAATTATTGTCAACACGCTTCTTGCTGGGGACCTCTTGGTAGCCCTCCCGATAATTAACGTACAGGGCCAGGGCAAAGAGGTAGTCGGACAGACGGTTCACGTACGTCATGATGGCATCTGGCTGCGGACTCGCCTTGTGCAAGGTCACCAGCTGGCGCTCTGCGCGGCGGGCGAGGGTGCGGGCGTACTGCAGCCCAGCGCCGGCCGGACTACCACCCGGTAGAATGAATTCCTTCAAACGTGGCGTGGTCGCCATGATGTCGTCAATCCGTTCCTCCAGGCGAGTGGTTAGCTCCGCCCCAATCCGATGACTGCGCGGTACGGCGATGTCCGACTGCAACTGGTATAGTTCACGCTGACGGTCAGCCAGCTCATCGGCTAATCCAGCCGTACCGGCTGTCAGGGCCGCAATAACAACGCCGATCCAGCTTTGCAATTCATCGAACGCACCCAGCGTTTCAATCTGGGCGTCGTCCTTATCCACCATCTGGCCCGTGACCTGTTTTGTCTGACCATGATCGCCCACCTTAGTGTAAATTTTTACCATCAATAATTCCTTTCCAAACCACGTAATAAGCACCTAGCCAACACTATAGCTGCGGGTCAACCGCAAAGTTGAGTGGGGAATCGTCCGTGCTGTCGCTCAACAAGCCCATTGATAATGCACGCCATGATTCCGCAGACAGTTGTGCGCGTTCTGCGTTACTTTGATTGGCAAACGCGACTAACGCATCTGCATCTTGAAGCTGCTTTGCCTGAGCATCGCTCGCGTGCAGGTGCGCTAATAACCGCGCCGCGACGTCCTCCTGCGTTTTCACCATGCGGGGGCTGAACCGTTGCCAGTGTGCATCAACCAGCACTCCGGCCAACTTATATTGCCAGTAAGCCGAATTGAGGTTGGCCGGCAACCCACCGCGCTGGTAATCAGCCGGCGTCGTGTCTGCACCAGCGTAAAACGGTACGTACTGGCTCTCAGCGGCAACTCCCATCGCCAGCCAGTGAATGTTGGCTACAGCGGCGGGCAAGTCCGAGCGCATCTGCAACACGTGGCTCTCCTGTGTTTTGGCGAGACTGATGGGCCGGTAACGGTGGGCGTTAGCGGGGTCTGGAATCCGGGCCGCCGGGTCAAAGGGGGTGTCCTGAAAATGTGCCGACAGTACGGCCGTAGCATCAGCGACCCGTAATGGTCGGTCCGCCCGCATGATAAACGGCTGGTCAAAACTTTCTGGATCCGCAACAATACTACTTTGCGTGAGTAGGCGGTGACCGTCCCAAACGCGCGGATTATTGTACATGCGGTCCTGGCTAGTATGGGTGCCGAAGATTTGCCGCCAGTTAAATGGCGTGCCGGGTTGCCAAAGCTGGTTAGTTTGCGCAAAGTCGATGAGGGTGGGGTCCAGCATAAAGTCGTCGCTGTCAGGATCGACAACCTCAATGCTGAGCTGGTTAGACGCCACGGCGTAGGCATCATCCGGAATGCGCTGGGCTAACCAGTGATGGCCAGTCGCAATTTCCATGTACCAGGCCTCCTGGTTGTCCGCAAAGAGGATGCCGTTAGCCTCACCGGTTCCGTACTGCTCAACGAGGGCACCCAGCCGCTGAACGCCAGCACGCGCCGAATCAACGTACGGCAACACAATTGTCACCATGGCCTCCTCGTTGATGCCATGCTCGGTGAACGGATCGTAGCTTAAGACCAGGGGGTTGGCGTACGCACTCTCGGTCGCACTCATCGCCACACCCGCATCATTGATCCCGTCCTCCTCAAAGAGGCCGTACTGATCAGTCCATTCGGGCGTGGCCGTGTACTGACGTGCCGAGTCCGGCAGCGGGATCACCACGCCAGTTTCGGCTGACGTAAAGGTGGTTGGTTGCGCGGCAGTTTGGGCTGGATGCACAACGAAGTGCTTTGGCCATGACGCCTTTGAGTCTTCGTTGCGACCAATCATGACGGAGCCATCCGCAGTGGCTTTGCGGCCGATTAAAATACTGGTACACGATGAGCGTGGTTGAATCATTGGGAGTACCTCCGAATTAGTTTCTTGATTGGCATTAATTATAGCGCATTTTTGCTGAGTTCTGGGAAAAGGTAAAGACGTTGCGCTAACAGTCGCCAAGCCGCGACCTCTTTAGTATAATGGTAGCTGACGTTGGTACGGCACGCATACTTGGCGTGCCGTACCCGCAAATAAATTGGGGTCAACATGACCCCCGCGGAGGAATTAACAATGCCATTAGTACATATTGAACTGGTTGCCGGTCGGAGTCAGGAACAACTGAAGCAGATGGTTAAGGACGTAACGGACGCTATCGTTAAGAATACTGGTGCTCCGGCTGAACACGTGCACGTGGTGCTCAACGAAATGGCCAAGGACCGTTATGCGGTGGGTGGCGTACTGAAGTCCGACGAACAGTAGACGCATGGAATATTGGGCCCGTTTGCGCGCAATCGTGGCACGTTATCCCCAAATCACCGCGCTACAGCAACAATGGCAGGCATGCCAGGCAGCACGCGACGCTATTCAACGTCACGAATTGCCCGCGGATAACTTGCCGCGACTAGGGTTGAGTGCCGACCAATGGTTATTCCGTCACGCAAACGAGGCACGTGATTTGCGTGCAGCCAGCCACATGCTGGAACACTTTCGCTGGTATATCGCCTACCACTTTGGCGTGTGGGCGATGATTACCGCCGACCTCATGGACACGTGGGTCGCCACCTTTCCGGGTTACCGCTACCTTGAAGTGGGTGCGGGTAACGGGCTCATTAGCTTTGGGCTCCGGGAGCGTGGGGCCAGCGTCATTTGTACCGATACGTTGAGCTGGACCGGGGAGAACGCCACGGGGCGTGCACCCTGGACGGAGGTCCTGCCAATGGGTGCCAGCGCAGCGGTGTGGGAGTATGGTAACCAAGTCGATGCAATTATTATGTCGTGGATGCCCGACAAGGATCCCAACGACGCGGCACTCCTGCAACAAGTCCGGACTTACTTCCCACACCTACAGATTTTCTGCATCGGTGAACGTAACGGACTCACCAATAGTGAACTATTCTGGACGATGGCACATCGCCGCCCGGATCGACGCTTGTTGGCGTTGAACCGACATCACCGCCAATTTGACGGAGTGAACGATAAGATTTATCTAGTATCGTAAGCATTATTTTTATTGATAGGGGGGCGTGGTCTTGCTAAGACACACCGTGGTTAACGTACTACTAATATTGCTTGCCATTGGTGCCGGCCTGATATGGAGTCTACGCGACCAATCAGAGTACGCAGACATCTTGGATCATGGTGGGCTGTCCGCTACGGCCAGAGTCTACCCGACCAAGAGCACCAAGCGCATTAGTGATGTCGTCGCGGCATTAGCCAATGATGATACAGTTGATGACCTTCAGGTACAGTTTGGGGTGAACAAAACCACTTCGTATATTTACGAAAAGGGGAGTGTGCAAAAACTGCCGCTGGATTCCGGACAGTTTTTCAGCGCGGCCGACTATAATTCAACCATTCCGGTGGCTGTTGTTGGCCGCACCGCCGCGGAAAACCTGTACGTTGGGAGTAACCAAAAATACCTCCAGGTGAACGGGCAATACCTATCCGTGATTGGTGTTACCGGGAGCGATGCGAGTCCGCGACTCAACAACCATATTTTCATCAACGCGTCCGCGCAGGGTACCACCTACAACCCCGAACTAAAACACGTGGAGGTTTTGGCGGATACGGACGACTGGACGACGGTTAATTCGACCCTAAAACGAATCCTGGGTGCACACTCGTACAAGCACCTCGCCAACGCCAAAACCCAGGTCAACAGTACTCGTGATAAGCACTTAGGCGCATTCTTTACCTACTTAATCTTACTGGCAATTGGTTTGGTTATCGTGGCGGCGATTAACGTTTGGCTGACTCCTGCAATCAAAGTGGCGGGGGTGGACCGACCACTGCGAAACCACTACATCTTTAGCATGGCGGGCAGCTACCTCCCTGGTGCTATTATTGCAATCGCTATCGGCACTGGTATTGCGTGGTGGCGACTCTACATCACTAACCATGTGCGCTTGGTCGGCAGTGCTATCGTCATGCTAGCAATCTTTATCGTGGCGAACCAACTATTAATGTTCTGGCAATTGAGACGAAAGGAACGTTCGCGTGAAATTACCTGATGGCTTTGCAGATAAATATCGACGTCTTTTAGGGGCGGAGGCGGACGGTTTCCTCGCCACCTTTGATGAACCGGCGACATCCGGTTTTCGCGTAAACCCGTTACGGCCGGACCCGACTGACGTTAACTTAAGCCTGAGCGAGCCCATTCCGTATTCAGAATGGGGCTATTACGGCAAAGTTGATGGTAACGCCGTTGACCACGTCAGCGGGTACGTCTACAGTCAGGAACCGAGTGCGCAGATGGTGGGGGCAGTGGCATCTCCCCAGCCCGGCATGCGAGTGCTAGACTTATGTGCGGCTCCAGGGGGCAAATCCACGCACCTGGCGAGTGCAATGCGCGGTCAAGGCTTGCTGGTCAGCAACGAAATCAACGCTGGTCGGGCCCGGGTCCTGAGCAGTAACCTCGAGCGGTTTGGGGTGGCCAACGCCATTGTCACTAACAACGATCCGGACACGTTAGCAAAGGCGTGGCCCGAGACGTTTGACATGATTTTGGTTGACGCACCGTGTTCGGGCGAAGGAATGTTCCGGAAGGACCACGATGCCGTCCAATACTGGACGCCGACGTACAATGACGAGTGTGCTGCCCGCCAACGCGATATCGTCGCGGCAGCATTCAAAATGTTGGCTCCCGGCGGCACGTTAGTCTATTCCACCTGCACCTTTGCACCCGAAGAGGATGAACAAATTGTGGCTTGGCTCCTCGACAACACCGATCTGGCAGTCGTGCCGCTTGACCACGCTGGGGTTCTAGCACCCGCACGGCCAGAGTGGGCTGATGGTAATCCGGCAATTGCTGGTGCTGGCCGTCTTTGGCCACAAAGTCATCGTGGTGAGGGGCACTTTGTTGCTCGGCTCCAGCGTCCAGGAAAGTTGCCAGAACACGTGCCCGGTCGTAACCGCCTGCAGACGCCCACCGCTGAGCAGCGGACGCTGTGGTCGGATTTTGCAGACTACACGCTCGTGGCAGACGCTGTGACCGGCGACCTAGCCGTCTTTGGCGACTACCTGTACGCTATGCCGCACGATTTACCCCGCCTCAAAGGGGTACGTGTCACGCATCCTGGGTTACAGTTAGGCGAGTTTAAGAAGCGGCGGTTCGTCCCAAGTCATAGCTTGGCGACGGCGCTGCCACCGGCTAGTTTCCATACAACCGTTGAGTTAACGGACGCAGAATTCGGACGTTATCGCCATGGCGAAACGGTGCGGCGCCCAGATATCGATGGCCGCCACTTTGCTTTGATTACTAACCAGGGTAAGGGTTTTGCCTTGGGCCACCTGGTGAACGGTACCGTTAAAAACTTGGTACCCAAGGGGCTGCGGGTTTAACCCACGTCAAAAAGGCACCCAGCGTTAATGTACATCTCAATAAGGGATGTTCACTAACGCTGGGTGCCTTTTACTTGCTCATCTTTTAGGGCATGGTCAGCCCGCGCTGTTCAATGTAGTTACGCAAAGTCGGACTCAACACCACGGGCACCGTCCGCAACTCGGTTAGATTACGCGCGCCCAGTAACGCCATGATGCCCCGGACCTCCGTTAGCAGTTGCTGGAGACGAGTGACCGTCGTGTCCAAATCACCACGCGTGAGCCAGTGTAGCACCAGTCCCGCGATCCCCACGACCTGCGCACCCAAGCGAAGCGCCACCACCACATCGAGTGCCGAGCGTATTCCGCCGGTTGCCCACAACTGCAGGGTGTCGGCATCATCGCTTTGGGCCTCTAACAGCGACTCGACGGTGGTTTGACCAAACGTAAACAAGTCGGTAAAGTCACCAGCATGTTGCTGATGGCTCCGCACGTTTTCAATTTGGGCAAAGTCGGTACCGCCCCGACCGCCAACGTCGACAAAAGGAACGCCCAGGCGGCTGAGTCGAGCAAAGTCATCGCTGCGCATGCCGGCGCCAACTTCTTTGACAATCACCGGCACGGACACTGCAGCCTGAATCCGTGCAATGTTGTTGATCCAATAAAACTCGCGGCCACCCTCTGGCATGACCAATTCCTGCACGGCGTTGAGGTGTACCTCCAGCATGTTCGCCCCCAAAGCGTTCACTGCCTGCTGCGCAACCGCCGGACTTTTATCCGCGCCCACGTTAGCAATCACTATTCCGTCCGGGTTGGCTGCACGCAATGGGGTAAAGGTGGCCGCTTGATCCGGTTCGGACGCTAGAATGGATTCACTGCCACTCGCCACCGCCAACCCGGTACGGGCAGCTATTGTGCCCAGTTCCGCGTTAATCTTACCGGTGGCGGGGGAGCCACCAGTCATGGCGTTAATCAACACCGGCCATTGCCACTGTTGCCCGGCAATATTTTGGCGAATGTCAACGTCATCTACCGCCAATTCGGGTAGTGCCGGACGGATGAAGCGTACGTCGCCAAACCCAGCGGTGGCATGTTCTTGAAAGAATTTTTCGGCTAGGAACACGTGCTCGTCCTTGCGGTGTGATTGTACAGATTGCATTTTGCTTACCTCATTATTCCGTGGTGTCAATTACGCTGGCTGCCGGTCCCGGCGCACACACGACCAGTTCGTTATCGAGTTGCGCGTGCAGCGCGGCAACCACCGCGTCAACATGCGTGGCGTCAGTTAATACTTTGACGTTCGGCCCCGCGTCCATGGTGGCGTAAGCGGGCAGTCCCGCGTCCCGAACCGCCCGGACGGCCGCCCACGCGGTAAGGGTCGCCGGTGCAAAGTAGGTGAAGGGGGGCTCGGCAGCCATGTTAGCACCGTGCATCATCATGGCACTACGCTCAGTGAACTGGCCGATTTGCTCCATATCACCCTGGGCCAGTGCGGCCACCATCGCTGGGGCGTCGTGTTCAGCCGTGGCAGCAAAGACGGGGAAGTACGGCGAGGTCGCTACCGTTCGGGCCATACCGTCGCGGGACGACACGTCCTTCTGACGGTCGTCAATTAGGATGGCGACCATGCGCAAAGACAGCGATGGCGCGGTTGGTACGGGCTCGGCAAAACTACTATCGTCGTCGTGACCCTTATGCCAAATAGCGGTGCCACCAAAAATCGACCGCGTGGCCGAACCAGACCCGCGACGGGCGAGGCGGGATAGTTCGCGGGGTGATAGCTCGGCACCGGCAGCCCGGGTTGCAGCGAGTGCCAGCGCCGCAAAGGCGGAGGACGAGCTAGCCAGGCCGGCTGCGTTCGGCACGTGGTTGACGGACCGCACAGTAGCGGACCCGCGCACACCCGTCCGGGCCCGGACTAGGTCGAGAAACTGATGAATCCGTTGAGTTGCGGCTGGACTTTGCTTGACCCCATCGAGAACAAAGGTGTCGTTGCCGGTCTCCGCAGCAAAACTCACGGTAGTGTCGGCGTAAAATTGGTCCAGCGTCAGGGAAACGCTACTATTTGCCGGTAGCATTAACTCGGGGTCGGCTTTGCCCCAGTATTTAATGAGTGCAATATTGGTATGCGCACGGGCAGTTACTTTAAGCATGCTTTTCCCCCCTGGCTGACTGTACGGCAAAGTTGTGGATCCACGTTTGTGGGGCACCGGCCAACTGAAGCTGTTGCGCAATGTGGTTGGCCGTACCTAAATCGGGTGCCATGGCAATGATGCATCCACCCATACCACCGCCAGTCAACTTTGTGCCCAAGCTACCCGCACCATTTGCGACAGTGATCAGCCGCTCCAAAACGGGAGTGCTGACCCCCAGCTGGGCCAAATACTCTTGCGCCGTGCCCATAATGCGTCCCAGTTCAACTACGTCCTGGTTCGTGATGGTGACGGCGGCCTGACGGGTCAATTGACCCAGGGCGTGAATCGCTGCGTTAGCCGCCTCGGGATCCTGTTCGCGAAAGCGCGTAACGGCGGTAACGGCCGCGCGCGTTTGGCCCTGGATACCCGAATCTGCAATCACCAGAACACCACGGTTAAGCGAAGCAATTGGCCGGGGGGCTTGCCCCTTAATAATCCATTGCGGATGGTCGGCACTAGTGGTGGCGGCGTCGATGCCGCTCGGATTACCGTGAATAATTCGTTCGCTCACGTCGGCCCAGCGCAAAACGGTGGGGCGGTCGATATCTTGGCCAAAGGCGTCGTAGAAAGTGCGCACGATAGCGATGGCGGTGGCGGCGCTGGAACCCATGCCGCGTTCGGGCGGTAGGTCGCTGACGATGTCGAGCGTGAGGGGCTGATCCGACGCCTCAAAGTTTCGGAGTAGTTGCCGTACGAGTGTGGCAATCCCGCTAAAGTTGGTGTCGATTGCGTCGGTGAGGGAGCCGTTATAGAACGCCGAGGTGACGGACTGGCCGTGTTCAGCGGGGGTGACGGTGGCCCGTAACCGAATGGTGGGGATGGGAAGGGCAATGGCGGGCTCACCAAAGACGACCGCGTGTTCCCCAATCATAATTATTTTTGCGTGGCTTGTTCCGGTGCCTGTGTGCAAAATGATTCACTCCGTTCTTGGTTGGTATCTGGGGTATATTATAGCAGAGAGCGCAGCAGACCGGTTAGTAAGTAGAGCATAAGTCACCTCAGCCAAGTGGCCCGCACTCGGCCGGTTGGCTGGGGTGGCTTATGCGGCACTTACTGGTCTGCGGAGCTCGTTTATGGCAGCAGACCGGTTAGTAAGTAGAGCATAAGTCGCCCCAGCCAAGTGGCGTTGATTGCGGCGTTGCTCCGTCAGGGGTACGGGGGCTGGCGACCGCTGCCAAGGCGAAGCCTACAACGTGCCAAACCCAGGCACGTTTCCGGCGCGATTCTGAAACTGTCCGCAAACCCACCGGCCAGTTTCAGAAATCGTCGCGCAGTACGTCGCCTTTGGCTCCTACTGCGGCAATTCAATGCCCCCAAACAGCGGCCGCCAGCCCCCATACCCCTGACTACACAACGCCGCAATCAACACAGTGATCAACTGTCTAAATTTTCGACAACTAGTAACCTGTAATGCCGGGCCATTTTAACTAATCTGCGTAAAGGTACACAAACTATCCAAATAAGGGCCAGGTAACTGTACCGTAAATTAACTTAGCCCGGCACTGGACACATTATGTGACTGACCACAATGATCAGCCTCCATAAAACTATAGTGCACATTGATTGCTGCCGCCCCACATACAAAGTGCATTTACCACCACAGCACCAGAAAAGTAAATTCACCCCGTGTCAACCCCTGACAACGGTAGGGCAAACGTTGTAACATTAACGGGACAGACGGACTACATAAGCCAGCCATTGGAGGTAGCACGCATGGGTCTACATTTCATTCTCGGTCCCGCCACCGCGGACCACGACCGCGCACTCATTGATCAGGTTGCCGCCACGTTGCGCGCGCATCCTGACGCTGACGTGCTATACCTGGTGCCTAACCACATTAAATTCGAATCCGAAGTGCAGGTGCTTGCCGCACTCCACCAGCAGTTACGGCCGGATGACCACATCTTTGCCCAGAGTCGCCTGCAAGTAATGAGCTTCTCGCGCCTTGCGTGGTACTACCTGAACAACACTGCGATCTACCAGCAGGCGCGCCTCACTCCCGCTGCCGCCGGAATGCGGATTGCCAAAATTATGCGGGACCATGAGGACGAACTGCGTGTCTTTGCTGGCGAACGCACTCACCAGGGCTTTACGGCCCGGCTGGTACAGCAACTCAGTGAACTCCAGATGGGTGGCGTCACCGCGGCGGACCTCGACGCCGCGCTCGCAACCATGCCGGATAACGACCGCCACTTGCCAAAGTTGCGGGACCTAGCAACCATCTTGCGCTATTACGAGGCGGATACCGTTAACACCACGAGTAACGCCGACCTTCTACAAGCACTAGCCGACTACCTGCACAAGCAGGACTTAACCAACACCTACGTTTTTATTAGTCACTTTAACGTCCTAGCCGCCCGCGAGGAAGCCATCGTCACCGAGCTCATGACGCGCGCTGCTGCGGTACACGTGGCCATTACGACCGACCGACCGGCAACGACTCAGCCGGCCGCACCCGACTTATTCTTCCCGGGTAAGCGGCTCTATTACCGGTTGTACCAACAGGCACGTACCAACGATGTAGCCATCCAGCATGATTCATTTGCCCCGGCCCGCAAAGTGGCGGTGGGAATTCAGTCAGTTGAACGCTACTGGATTAACGCCACGGCCCTGCGCGAAGTGCCGGAACACCTCGACTTTGCCGGTGTTGATTTAGTGAAGGCGAGCGATCCCTATACCGAGCTACGATCCGTTGCCCGGTCAATTCGTCAACATGTTCAGCGTGACGGGGCCCGTTACGGCGACTTTCTGATTGTTGCCCGGCACTTGAAACCGTACGAAACCATCGTGGACGCGGTTGCCAATGAATTCGAGCTTCCCGTCTTCGTCGACCATGAGCGCGCAATGACGAACCACCCATTAATAGTGTTTGTGGACAGCTTATTCGGCATGCTGGCCCATAACTACGATTATCAAAATACGCTGCAACTTTTACGGACTGAACTCCTGGTGCCGGCGAATATGGACGCTGCGGATTTTCGGCACGCGCTTGACGTGACGGAAAACCACATTCTACGAACCGGTATGTACGGCTCACAATGGGTTAGTCCCAAACCGTGGCAGTACTACCGGGTGCACCCAGATCCCGAACGCGATGATGCTCAGGTGAGTGAGGCGGATAGCGTCAACACGCAACTCATTAATACCATCAAGGATTTAGTAGCCACCACCATTCCGCCGTTTTTCCACCAGCTACACCAAGCAAAGACGGGGCGGGAAATGGCAACGGCTTTGTACCAGTTCTTGAACCAAAGTGGCGTCATCAACCAACTCACCAGCTGGCGGGACGCCAATAACGATGCGGGTAACTTGGTCGATGCTCAAGCCGGGGAGCAGGCCTGGCAAGTGTTGTGCGATATTTTGGACGACTTTGTGGACACGTGGGGCACAGAACCGGCCACCGTGGACCAGTTCAACGACATGATCGACGCGGGGTTCGCCAACGCCACGTACACCCAGATTCCATCCACGCTGGACCAGGTCACAATTTCAGAAACTGGTTTGGCCCGCCTGCAAAAGGCACGGTACGTCTACATTATTGGTGCAACGAGTACCGCCATGCCGGACGCCATTACGGACCGCAACCTGTTAACCAGTGACGACCGACACGTTTTGGCACCATACTTACCCGAGGGAACCTTTCTACCCGATGCCGGAGCGGATACTGCCCTGACGGAGCCATTCTTAAACTACCTCGCATTCGTTGAGGGTACTCAGCAATTAACCCTCAGTTACCCGGTCCACAGTGACGGGGACAACGACCCGTCGCCATATACGTTGGGCATCCAAAACGCCGGCCGTCTACCTTGGACTATCTGGCAGGACGCCACTCCAACAACGCCCGTAGACACTTTGCTCGGCACTCCACGCAGCACGCTCAGTGACGCAATTCGCGTCGCCCGCCAACTCAAAGACACTAACAACGCTATTAGTCCGGCCTGGACCAACACGCTACGGTCAATTAGTAACCACGGTTTACCGGCGCTGACGCATACCCTGATGTCCAGTCTGGACTACACCAACTCGGTGGGGGAACTCGCCCCACAACTGGCACACGCACTGTACGGTAACCATTTAGAGGTGTCCATTTCCCGGCTAGAATCGTTCTACCGGAATCCTTACGAATACTTCCTTAAATATGGCCTTGCGCTCGCACCACGGCCAGAATTCGCGTTGACCCCGGCAGATACCGGTACGTTGTTCCACGCCGTCCTTGACGAGTTGAACCGGCAGGCGGCGGACAAAGGTGGTATTGAAAACCTATCCGACGCCGAGCTCGACCAGCTGGTGCAACAGTTAGTTGCCGATAAGAGTACGGAACCAGGCTTTGAAGTTCTGACCAGCAGTAAGCGAATGCTATTCATTCGGGACTTACTGACGGCGTTGCTGACCCAGTCGGCCCGGGCCGTCCGTAACGAGCAACGGCAATCAGGCTTCAAGGTGCACAATACCGAGCTCACTTTTGGCTTTCCCGGTAAGCCGCACAACCTGCCGGCCATCCAGTTGGACTTGCCTGATCAACAATCCGTGCTCGTCCGGGGACGGATTGACAGGCTAGATACCGTCACTACCGGTGATCAGGGCGGTTTCGTGGTGGTGGACTACAAGTCCAGCACCCATAGCTTTAGCGCTGAGGATGCGTACTACGGTTTGGGCATGCAGATGCTCACGTATATCGACGCGGTGCTCCGTGGCTATGAACCGCGACTGGCCCCCGCAGCAGGGGTGTTTATGCACCTACAAAACCCGCGGCTCAAGTACTCACGGGATAAGCAGAAGAGCCTGGCCGCCGCGTTCAAAATGGACGGATTGCTGGTGAACGGGCCGGGGATGGCTGCCTTAGACACGACAGTCACACCGGACCAGCCCGGTTCGTCGGATATTTTCCCGTTCAGATTTCTGAAAAGTGGCCAATTAGGAAATAATCACAAGACCGTCACCCCGGAACAATTAGTGGACCTGATCCACCACAACGAAGCACTCATTGTGGCTGCCGCCCAGGCCGTCCTGGCGGGCCACATGGAACTAGCACCAGCGCGCACCGACCAAAAGGCCACCGTCATCACCATGAGTGACTACAGTGCGATCATGCAGTTTGACCCCACTCTGCGGGATAACCAGTACCGGCAACTAACGCCATTATCGTTAGAAGCGGTGCTAGCAAAAATCGCCCAGGAACGGTCTAACAATCAAGAAGGGTAGGGCAAAACACTTGGCAAACTTTACCGCAAGTCAAAAAGCAGCAATCACACATCACGGCCATAACGTTTTGGTGTCGGCTTCCGCGGGGTCTGGTAAGACGACCGTGCTGGTTGAACGGGTGCTCCAATCTGTGCTCCACGGGCAGGATGTTACCCGCTTACTCGTGGTGACTTTCACCAACGCAGCCGCAGCCGAAATGAAGGACCGGATTACGGTCGCCCTCAAGCAAGAACTTACCAACCATCGCCAGGAAATGGACGAGGAGACCCGCCACCACCTGGCGCAACAAATTGGGCTAGTGGCGAGCGCCCCCATCAGCACCATCGATGCCTTTGCACTGCAGATTGTGCAGCAATACTACTACACCATTAACCTGGATCCCGGGTTCCGCATTCTCGCTGACCCCACCGAAGCCATCATGATTCAGGAGGGGGTCTGGTCCGATTTACGCGAAGTGTTCTTCAGTTCCGACGAGGCCGACCGCTTCCGTGCGCTCAGCACCAACTTTGGGACTGACCGCTCCGATGACCCGCTGGCGGACCTGATCATGCGGGTATATGAATATGCACAAACCACCACGGATCCTGACGGCTGGATTGCGGGACTGGCGGATAACTATCGTAATGACCTGACCGCCACTGGACCGCTCATGCAACAGCTACGCAGTACGGCCGGACCGATTGTGGAGCAGGTACAACGCCTGTTGAATCAGGCCGCCGAGCTCCTAGAACCAGAGCCAGCACTGGCCAAAGTTGCGGATAACGTTGCTCAAACGCGGTCGCTGACGGAGATTGTCGCGCAGGCATTACCAGCTGAAAATTACACGGCGGTGCAAACTGCGATTAACGACGTCGATTGGCCCAGGTGGCCGGGCGGCAAAGTAGCCGATGAAGCCGCGAAGGAGACCAAAAACGCGGCCAAGGAACTGCGCGACCAAGCCAAGGATGTTTTCACCAAAAGCCTGGGCCCGCTGTTCGCGCTGAGTGCCAGCGAGCTGGAACCCGCGTTAACCGCTGCGCACGACTTGGTGGATGAGCTCAGCCACGTTTGCTTAGAATTCAAAGGGGCGTACTGGGCAGAAAAGCAACGGCGTCACGTGCTCGACTTTGGCGACATCGAACAGTCGGCCCGCGTTATTTTGGGCCAGGCAGATCCAGATAGTGGCGCTACGGTTGGGCAAATCTACCGTGACGCCTTTGACGAGGTCCTCGTGGACGAGTACCAGGACACCAACCCGCTGCAGGAGGCTATTTTAAACGCAGTCTCCCAGGATGGCGTGGGTAACCGGTTCATGGTGGGTGACGTCAAGCAAAGTATCTACGGATTCCGGCTGGCGGAACCACAATTGTTCCTGGACAAATATGCCCGTTACACACCGAGTGAGAATTTGAGTGGTGACCCCGAGGTTGACCCGGCGCAGATGGGAGTGGGCGAACGCATCAACCTGGCCGAAAACTTCCGGTCCTCCCGCAACATTATTGATTTCACCAACTTGATCTTCAGGCAGGTTATGGACCGCCAGGTGGGCGATATTGACTACCAGGGCGGTGAGGAATTGCTGCTGGGCGCGACGGATATCCCCGCCGACTTTGCCCCCGATACGGAACTACTGATGTACGTACCCGGCGACGCAGAAGAGGGTGCCAACGCAGATCTGGACAAGGATGTCGGCCAGGTCCGCGCGGTCATTGACCGGATTCGCGCACTAATGACACATCCCGAAAAGCGGTTGTACGACCGCAAAAAGGGTGACTACCGCGACCTCGAGTACCGGGACATCACGCTGCTAGTGCCTACGCGGAGCCAAAACCTCCAGATTCAGGAAGAATTCACGGCGGCGGGCATCCCCATCGTGATTAATGACGCCCAGAACTACTTCAAAACCACCGAGTTGCAGGTAATGCTGTCGTTGCTCAAAGTCGTGGATAACCCACTGCAGGAAATTCCGCTAGTGGCGGTGCTGCGGTCTCCCATCGTAGGGATGACCGCGGATGAACTAGCTGTCGTCCGGTTGGCCGACCGCAACGCCCCGTACTACGCGGCCACCGACGCCTTTGTCCGTCAGTACGACGCAGCGACCGCGGACGGCACGACGACCAGTGCTTACCGCAAGCTAAGCCGGTTTAACGACCAGCTACGCGGCTTCCGGGAGTTGGCCCGCGGGAACCGCCTCGTTGACCTTATTTGGTCAATTTACAACACAACCGGCTACCTTGACTTTGTTGGTGGCATGCCGGGCGGCCCCCAGCGGCAAGCCAACCTCCGGGCACTTTATGACCGGGCCCACGCGTACGAGGAGGGCGGCTTTAAAGGACTATTCGCCTTTGTCCACTTCATCGAATTAATGCAGCAACGCGACAAGGACCTCGACACGCCGGTCACCATTGATCCGGATACCAACGCGGTCCACCTGATGACGATTCACGGTAGCAAAGGCCTACAGTTTCCCGTGGTGTTCCTAATGAACGCCAGCCGGAGTTTGCGCAGTAGCGGTAGTCACGGTGGTCAAGCCATCCTGTCCGGTGGTCAAATTGGCGTGCAGTGGTTACAGCCGGACACCCGCGTACAGGTAGCGTTGCCGCAATACGAACTTGTGCGTCAGGAGCGCGATGCCCGCGAGCAGGCCGAAGCATTGCGGGTTCTCTACGTCGCTTTGACCCGGGCCGAACAACGACTATTCGTCGTCGGATACGGTGAAACACAGGCAAAGTTAGAGCAAAGTTGGCGCGACATGGCCAACACCGACGCCCTAGTACTACCCGCCTACAACCGGCTAACGGCCAGTTCCTTACTGACACTGATTGGTGGTAGTATCATCCGCCATCCCCAGTATCCAGGGCAGGACATGGCGACCGCCGCTTTGACGAGCGATGCCACCAGCTTCCAAGTATCCTGGATTAACCATCCCGCCACGGTGACCGGTCAAACTGCAGCCGCGCCGATCGTGCAGCCGCCGCTCACCGTGGACGTCGACCAATGGTTTGAGTACCAGTACCCATACACCGCCGCGACACAAACCACTGGCTTTCAGGCGGTATCCGAAATCAAGCGGCTCTTCGATGACCCCTCATTGGCCGAACTCCACGCCGACCCGCAATCAAGCGGCCACCAGGTGGTCGCCGATGGGCAGGACGCACACCGTTTCACCCAAACGTTTGCTACGCCGAAGTTCATGACTGCGGGCGAGGATGAGCGGCCCACTGCTGCCGCCGTAGGGACGGCCACGCACCAGGTACTACAAAGTTTGGACCTACACCAGGCCATTACGCCCGATTACGTTGCTACCGTCATTGAGGACCTTGTTAGCCGCAACTTAATCACCGCACCAGTGGCCCGCAACGTCAACGTTGAGCACGTGGTGGCGTTCTTTACGACGCCTTTGGGGCAAACGTTATTGGCGACCCCCGCGACCGTGCACCGTGAAGTGCCGTTTGCCATGCTGATGCCGGCGGGGGACGTTTTTCCCGCCATGCGTAACGACGAACAAAACCTCCTGGTTCACGGGATTATGGACGGCTTTGTGACCACCGCTGATGGTGTCATTCTGTACGATTACAAAACCGACCATATCGGCCACCATCAGGACGCCGTAGTGCAAAGATACAGCGGCCAGCTCAGGCTCTACGCCCAGGCCCTACGGCAAATTCAACCGGAGCCGGTGGTCGGTTTGCGGCTGGTCCTACTGGAAACCAACACGGTAGTAGCACTCCCCGTAGAAGGGGCGTATGATGGAAATAGTAATAAAAGCTGACGTAGGTACGATCATTAACTACGTGACCTTTTAATTTAGGTGATAAATAAATGGATGCAGACACCATCTACGCAGTAATTGATTTGGAAACTACTGGTACTGACGTCAAGGCCGGTGACCGGATTATTCAGATTGGTTGTGCTTTAATTCAACACCACAAGGTCATCCAGACCTATTCCCAACTGGTTAATCCAGACTCACGCATTCCCGTCGCTATCCAACGGTTAACGGGCATCCACCCGCAGGATCTAGTTTCCGCACCGTACTTTGACGAAATTGCGCCGGCACTGGAACAGATGTTGGCGGATACGGTGATTGTGGCCCACAACGTCAACTTTGACTACCCGTTTTTGAACGCCGAGTTCGAGCGGGTTGGTTTGCGTACCCTCGATAATGACGCGCTGGATACCGTCCAGCTCGCCCAGATTCTATTGCCCAATTCGGTCAGTTACCGCTTGTCCGACCTGACCCACTTGCTGAACATTAAGCACAGTAATCCACACCAGGCCGATAGCGACGCGGTTAGCACCGCCAAGCTGCTCATCGAACTCAGCCGGCGTTTCCGCCAATTGCCGGGACCTACCCAGCAGGAACTGGCCCGGTTAGGTAAGGGGTTGCTACGGGAGACGGGGAAGTACCTCCAATACCTAGCCCGTGACGCGCAGCCACTATCGGGACACTACCTGCAAAAGCGGGGTGTAGTGATTGCCAACCCCGCACCCGAACGCCAAAGCCGTGCCGCACGGGCCGGTCGCGGACTCCAAGAATATCCGCTCAAGGAAGCCGCTAAGCGTAAAATGATTAAGCGCGCGGACCACCTCCGTTTCCGTTACGCTCAGGCCCGGATGATGGACCGGCTATTTAGCAACGCCACTGACGAACAGGTTCCGCTAGTGATTGAGGCCGGCACCGGGCTGGGTAAGTCGTTAGGTTACTTGATACCGTATAGTTTTGTCGCCACCCCAGATAACAAAGTGGTGGTGGCTACGTCGACGACGGTGCTCCAAAGTCAGCTCATGAACGAAACCATTCCGCTGGTCGAACTATTGGTCGGCCACCCGGTGGACGCCGTCACGTTGAAAAGCCCCCGGCATTACATTGACTTGAACAGGTTTGCCACGACGCTCCACGACGACGAGATCAAGGGCATTAGCCTCATTTTGCAGATGCAGATTCTCGTCTGGCTCACCACCACCAAGACGGGGGATTTGGACGAACTGCACACAGCCAGTACGCAGAGTGCCTTCTTCATCCGGATTCAGCATACTGGTAATTTTGGCACGGAATACAGTAATCCGTTCTACAAAGTGGACTTTTACCGTAATGCCCTCCGTCGGGTCGACGCCGCGGCCATCGTGGTGACCAACCACGCCTACCTAGCCGCGCACTACACGGACGACGCTTTTAGTGGCCAACCATTTCTGGTGGTTGACGAAGCACAACACTTCGCTGAGAACGCAGCCAACGCCTTTACGGTCCGGCTCAACCTGAAAAAGCTGCATTACTCGCTCAACCAGTTTGAGCGGATTATTGGGGGCCCGGACGCGCGGGGCTTGGCCGCTATATACGCCGACAACCAAATTATGAGTTACCAGTTACGTAGCCTGCAGCTGGCGACGGACAAGGCCCTCGGTTTAGTGGACGGCATTCAGACGCGACTTTTCCACCACTACTTTGCCCACCAGCAGCGCCCACACAACGGCTTCATGGAGCTCAACCTGAGTCACGAGGACATTCAGGCTATTATCGACCGGTTCACGCCGGTAGCCAAAGACGTGACGGGCTTGGGCAACCAGATTCTCACGATTGCGGAAACGCTGTTAACGGACTACACGCAAAACGAAAACCACTTCCTGACCGGCGATATTAAAACCTTCCAGCACCTTGAGGACGTGGCGGCCGGTCTGGCTGAGCAGTTGCGCCCAATGGCCGCGCTGACGGAGCACCAGCCGCTGCTGACGGACCAGCAGGTGGCCGTGCCTAGCCTGACGCTGCGACACCCGGATGATCTCACCAGTCTCAACGTTAACTGGCGAGTGTTTGATGCTCGGGACCACATTCAGTCATTGTTGCAACGGTTCACCGCCCCAGTGTTCACTGGTGGTACGCTGACTGTGCGCAAAGACGCGCAGTTCCTCACCGGACAGTTAGGTTATAGTTCACTACCAGAATCGCAGGTAATGACACTCCGTAGTCCGTTCAAGTACAAGCAGCAGGCCCGCATTATGATTGCCGCGGACGCACCACACATTAATGAACTGAACGCCAAGCAGTACGCTGATTATCTGACCAACGCCATTGAGCAACTTGCCGACAACGAGCACCAAACGTTGGTCTTGTTTAACTCACTTACGGTCATCGGCAACGTCTTTGCACGACTCAACCGGCGGCCTATTGCCGACCGTAAGGAAATTTTGGCTCAGGGTGTGACCGGATCGGCGGCACGAATTGCGCGGCGGTTCGCCGTCAGCCGTAACAGTGTCCTGCTGGGGGCCGCCAGCTTCTTTGAGGGCGTTGATTATCCCGATAAACAATTGGAGACGGTAATTTTAACAAGATTACCTTTTGATATGCCAAACGACCCCGTAATCAAGGCACGGTATGATAATATAAAGGCTAGTGGTGCCGACCCGTTCGTTCAGGACGCCGTACCCCGGGCCACGTTACGCTTACGGCAGAGTTTCGGCCGGTTAATTCGGCGCGAGAGTGATCGTGGTGTATTCATCGTACTGGACGACCGGCTGACCCGCACCAATTACGGGCGGGGGATGCAAAAGTCGTTGCCATCCGTGACGACGGACTTGCTGCCACTGTCCGCGATGCCTGACGCGTTGGAACGCTGGCTAACACCGGACGAAGCGGAGCAGGCCGCCGCCAAGCGGTTGCTCGATGAACACAAGGCTTCAACGGGCCGCCGACCACGGCGTTCCGCCAAGGACAAAGCCAAGACTAACGGTACTGCCACCCGTAAAGGTACTGGCGAGTCAACGCCAAAAAAGCGGCGCCCCCGCCGGCGCAAGCAGAAACCAGCCAGTAAAGAGTAATACGGTCGGCTAGGTATCGATGTGAAAGGAATTTTTCATGCACAATCGTAGTTCTGCCCGCTGGCACAAGTGGGCATTAATCGCTGGCGTCATTGTTGTCGTGCTTTCCATCCTCATTTTCTTCCAGCAGGCACTGCACCCGTACAATAAGTTGCGTAGCCAGGCTGACAGCATTGCGCGCCGTTCCGCCAAAGTAACCAAGATTAACGGTTTCTGGTGGAATACCCGCGATACAAGTTACGTCACGGTCGGCGGACAGCGTAGTGGTCACGCCGTGTACGTGGTCATCAAGCAGAAAAATGGGGCTGTCCACGTCGTGCGGCAGAGCGCGGGGACGACCCGCAACGAGGCACTCAGTCAGGCCTGGAAGCAACTGGACCCGCAGCGGGTACTCAACGCCTCTTTGCGTTACCAGGGTAAAAACCTGGTGTGGGACGTGGCGTACAAGACCAAGCAGGGCCGTTTGGGGTACGTGACTTATTCATTTCGAACCGGTAAGCAAGTGGAGTTAATCAAAAACATATAACGATGGGCAACCATCATTTGGAGGTGCTCTATGCAAGTTTCTAACCGCTTAGCCAAAGTTAATCCTAGTGCCACCCTGGCCATGAGCCAGAAAACCAATGAACTCAAAGCGGCGGGGGCCGACGTCATTAACTTGACCATGGGCCAGCCCGATTTTGAGACGCCCAAGTTCATTGAACAGGCCGCCATCGACAGCATCAACGCCGGTCAGGCCAGCTTCTACACCCAAGCCACCGGGTTGCCAGAACTGCGTGCGGCCATCAGCGGCAATATCGAGCGCCGCACGGGGTACCATTACGATACCAACCAAATTATTGCGACTGACGGGGCCAAGTTTGCCCTCTATTGCTTGTTCAACGCCATCCTGAATCCTGGTGATGGGGTCATCATACCCACACCAGGGTGGGTCTCCTACGTCGAACAGGTCCGTTTGGCGGGGGGCGTCCCACAGGCAGCACCCGCAAGCAACGGGTTTAAGGTGACCGTTGATGACCTGGATCAGGTCGTCAACCAGCACACTAAGGCCCTCATCATTAACAGCCCGCAAAATCCGAGCGGGACGATTTACTCCCGCCAGGAATTAACGCTCATTGGTAACTGGGCACTCCGGCATGACGTCATGATTGTCAGTGACGAGATCTACAGCGACCTAACGTATAATGGTGAGGACGCGCCATCAATGCTGTCGCTCGATCCAACTATCAGCGCCAACACCATCCTTATCGGCGGGGTATCCAAGTCCTACGCCATGACTGGTTGGCGGATTGGTTACGCTGCCGCCCCGATTGCCGTCGCCAAGGCCATGGCGACAATTTGTAGCCACGCAACGGGGAATCCCGCCGCGGTCAGTCAGTACGGTGCCATTGCAGCGTTTAACAGTGATGGTAGTAGCACCGAAACCATGCGGCTTGCGTTTGAAGACCGGTTGAACACGATTTACCCGCTGTTCAACCAAATTCCGGGCTTCAAGTTAGAGGAAAAGCCTACCGGTGCCTTTTACCTGTTCATTAACGTGAAGGACGCCGTGACCAATTTGGGGTACGACTCCGCCGACGCCTTTGCCATGGATTTACTGGAAAAGACTGGAGTAGCCGTAGTACCCGGCCGTTCCTTTGGTAATCCGAACTACATCCGCATTAGCTACGCGGCCGCCAAGGATAGCCTCCTTGAAGCCGCCAACCGGATTGCGGACTTCGTTACGGGTTCCAGCACACCACATACTGCAAACGATTAGGAGAAATTAGCAACATGCCAGAACA
Source organism: Lacticaseibacillus pantheris DSM 15945 = JCM 12539 = NBRC 106106 (assembly GCF_001591865.1). Taxonomy (NCBI): domain Bacteria; kingdom Bacillati; phylum Bacillota; class Bacilli; order Lactobacillales; family Lactobacillaceae; genus Lacticaseibacillus; species Lacticaseibacillus pantheris. The sequence continues at coordinate 6,858 of NZ_BCVS01000007.1, read as the reverse complement.
GATTACAATTAGTGAAGCATCCCAGCACGTTAACGAAACCGTCAAGATCGGCGTTTGGCTCACCGACAAGCGTAGCAGCGGCAAGATTGCCTTCCTGCAACTTCGCGACGGTACAGCGTTCTTCCAGGGCGTCGTCCGCAAGAATGACGTGAGTGAAGAAGTTTTCCAGCAGGCAAAGGAACTGCGCCAAGAGACCAGCTTTTGGGTGGTTGGTGAAATTCACGAAGACGCCCGGAGCCACTTTGGCTACGAAATTCAGGTGCAAGGCATTGAGGTAATCGGCGATAGTGAGGATTACCCCATCACGCCTAAGGAACACGGAATCGAATTCCTGCTGGACCACCGGCACCTGTGGCTGCGTAGTCGCCGGCCCTTTGCGATTATGCACATCCGTAACGAAGTAATTCGCGCAACGTACGAGTTCTTCAACCAGGAAGGGTTCATCAAGATGGACCCGCCAATTTTGACGGGCTCCGCACCAGAAGGGACTACGGAGTTATTCCACATCGACTACTTCGATCATGACGCCTACCTGAGCCAGAGTGGTCAGCTGTACATGGAGGCCGGGGCAATGGCGTTTGGCAAAGTGTTCAGTTTTGGGCCAACGTTCCGGGCTGAAAAGAGCAAGACCCGGCGTCACTTGACCGAGTTCTGGATGATTGAACCCGAGATGGCGTTCATGCACCAGGACGAGAGCCTCGTGGTACAAGAAAAGTACGTGTCTTACCTCATTACCAAGATTATTGAAAACTGTGAGTACGACCTAAAGTTACTGGACCGGGACCCCGAAGATTTACGGAAGTTCACCAAGCTACCGTTCCCACGGATTAGCTACGATGAGGCCATCGACATGCTACAAAAGGGCGGCTTCGACACTAAGTGGGGCGACGACTTTGGCTCACCAGAAGAAACGTACTTGTCCGACCAGTTTGAGCAGCCCGTCTTTGTTCTGAACTACCCGAAGAGCATCAAGCCGTTCTACATGCTGCCGGCCGCCGACCGCGACGACGTGTATGTTTGTGCGGACCTGCTTGCACCAGAGGGCTACGGGGAAATTATTGGTGGTTCGGAGCGTGAAGTTGACTACGATAAGCTCGCTAAGGCCATCAAGGACGCAGGCCTCAATGAAGAGGACTACCAGTGGTACCTCGATTTGCGTGAATATGGTAGTGTGCCGCACTCCGGCTTTGGTATGGGCCTTGAGCGGTTCCTGACATGGATTTGCAAGTCGGACCACTTACGGGAAACGATTCCGTTCCCACGGATGCTAAACCGTTTGCAGCCGTAATGAATAATGAGTACCCACGTGGCCGCATAGCAATTGCTTTGCGGCCACGTGGGTTTAGTGACATAATATTTGCAGTTAGAAGGGGGAAAACACATGGGGACAATTGACGACCTATTAGCCGCGGGCACCCTCAGTTTCTCGGACATTATTTGGTCTGAGTTCGCATCATCGTCACTCACTCGGGACGAATTGGTGGTTTACCTGTACATTGACCGTCACTTACAGCAACACCACGATGCACCTAACTTGCAGGAGCTGGCCCAGAGCACCAAGATGACCAGCACCGAGTTCAACCGGGCCGTCGCCAGCCTGGTCAGCAAAGGCGCCATTACTATCAGTGCCAGCACTGACTCCCAAGGACGGATGCTGGACGTGTACGATACGACACCATTGGTTAAGCAGTTACTTGCCGCCAAGCAACCGGCTGACAATCAGGCTAACATGAGCGGTTTAGAGGCTGATCCGGTGCGCAATCTGCAACAACAGGTTGAAACCGAGTTTGGTCGCATGCTGACACCAATTGAACAGCAAACCGTGAGGGCGTGGATGAACGAAGATCACTACGATCCCGACGTGGTGGCACTAGCCTTACGCGAAGCGGTGCTCAACCAGGCGTACTCCCTTAAGTATATGGACCGGGTCCTGATCACCTGGGAAAAGCGCAACCTGCGTACGGTTCAGGCAATTAAGCAAGCGCAGCGGGAATTTAACGAACTATAGTTTTAATAGTTTTCCGGATAACGGTCGCCACTAACACACAACAACGGGTGTAGTTAGTGGCGACCGTTTTTTATCGGGGAGGGTAGAGTAGCAGCAATAAGTGTGGATAATTTTGCTTATGTTAACCTGCAACAAATCAACCTACTCACAGCACAAAAAAGTTCACCTCCTTGGTCTAGCAACGGACCAAGAGGTGAACTTCAATTTGGGGCGTTATTGCTGCGCCGAGCTACTACTACTACCAGATGCCGTCCCCGACGAACCACTAGATGGCGTCGAAGCTGATTCCGTCGAGTTAGAATCCGCGCTAGAAGACGAGGATGTCGACGACGACTCACTACTACTGGAGCTAGAACTGGACGAGCTACTGGAGCTGGAACTTGAACTAGATGAACTGCTGGAACTCGAGGAGGACTTGCTACTGGAGCTCGAGCTCAGGGAGTCGCTCACGTCGGTAGAATTGCTTGCCGCCGTGCTGCCCTTAACGAACAGCTCAGAACTCTTGGTACCGAGTACCGAAACGGTTTTCCGCAATACGGTGTCTGGCTTAGTCCAGTTGGTATTGGAGACGTTCTGGTTTTGGTACACGTAACTCATCATGTACTTGTAGATGTACGCCGCAATTTTTTCCTCGGACGGGGTTACGCCGTTCTTGCTGGACTGATCGTACCCTGTCCAAACGGAAACCACGCGTTGCTTAGTGTACCCAGTAAACCAGCTGTCCTTCACGGCGTCTTCATACTTCAAAGTAGGATTTTCGGCCATCACCGTGTCGGAGTAGTCGGTCGTCCCGGTCTTTGCCGCGGCGTAGAGGCCGGAAATCGCCCCGGACGTCCCAGTACCCTTAGTCAGCACGCCCTTCAGCATATCCGTAATCATGTACGCCGTATAGCCTGACATCGCGCGCTTCCCGGTCGAACCGTAGTTGGTGGTCAGGCCGTCCGCCGTCGTAATTTTGCGGATATAGGTCGGTTTGTAATAGGTACCACCGTTGGCAAAGGCGCCGTATGCCCCGGCTTCAGTCAGGGTCGACATGCTGGCACCAATAGCCGCGGAGTAGTACTGCTCGTTCTTGGCCAAGTTGACGCCCAGCCCAGATGCAAAGGTGAGGGCCTTACTCAGCCCGACTTTGGCCAGCGTCTTCACGGCTGGAATGTTCCGCGACTGCTCCAGTGCTTTGCGCATGGTCATTTTGCCGTCATAACGGTTATCCCAGTCGTTAACGGCCGTATTGGTGCCCGGGTAGTTGTACGCCGAATCATCCAGCACCGTGGCCGTTGACTCCTGCAGGTACTCAATGGCCGGACCGTAATCCAAAATTGGCTTCATTGTCGAACCGTTGGACCGGTCACTCGCAATAGCACGGTTGTACGCTAGGCGCACGTTACCCGTCTTGCGCCCACCAATTTGTGCAAGCACCGCACCGTTATTCGGGTCGGTCATCGTGACGGCCGTTTGGAACTTATTGTCCGGGAAGTTCACGTACTGGTCACTATTAACAATATCGTACAGACGGGTTTGAGCGTTCATATCGAGGTTGGTGTAAATCTTCATCCCGGAAGTGTAGGGGTTCTCGCCCGTCTTCTTTTTGACCTCTTTGATTACGCCCGTCAGGTAGCTGTCAACAATCTTATCGGTTTTTGTGGTGCTCTTGGTTGTTGACGACTGTGAAACCAACCCATCGCCAATGTTCGTAGCCTTAGCCTTAGCTGCGTCGCTAGAGGAAATTTCCTTGTCCCGTAGCATAGCGTTAATTACCTGGTTACGCCGGTTCGTAGCGGCTTCGGGGTGCGCCACTGGATCGTAGGACGATGGTGCCTGCGCTAACCCCGCAATAAACGCGGTCTGGGCCAGCGTCAACTGGCTAAGTGACTTGTTATAGTAGTACTTTGCCGCGGTAGCCATACCGTATTGGCCGTGATTCATGTACACCTTATTAATGTAGAACTCCAAAATTTGGGATTTGCTGTAGCTGCGTTCCACCTTAAATGCCAACCAGGCTTCCTGGGCCTTACGCTTGATGGTCTGGTCTGAAGCCTTGGTTGAGAAGTAAGACAGTTTGACCAGCTGCTGCGTGAGCGTACTGGCCCCCTGGAGATCACCGGAGCTAGTCACGTCAGACAAAGCCGCTTGGGCGATGCGCAGCGGGTCAATACCAAGCTTCTCAGAGTAAAAATGGCGGTCCTCGATTGAAACCACAGCTTGCTTCAGTTGCGTGGGTATCTTGCTACTAGAAACGTATACCCGGTTTTCTAGCCCCAACGTGGTGATTTCATCGCCGTTAGCGGCGTAAATAATCGAACTACCGTCGCTCTTAAGCTTAGATTCAGCTAGGGCGGGAGCAGACTTGGCATACCACGCAAAGAGTCCGACACCCAGCAAGAATAAAACTGCGACCACGCCGACAATCCACTTAATTAGCCGACGCCACGAAAAACCCTTCTTATTACTGGGCTTGTTACTACTAGCTTGTCGTTGCTCTGCGCGCTTTCGCGACATGCGTGATGGTTCTTCTTCGCCATGTTTAGCCACGTGTGGCACCTACTTTCTGTGAAATTAACCAGTCAACCCCATCTAGATAGGGAACACGGGGCTGAATCTTGGGGGTGAGCTCAAAGCCGTCATGCTCAATGGTCGACAAAGTGATTGACTTCCGGGCTCCATCAGCCTGAGCATCCCAAGCCGCAATGAGCGGGGAGGCGGGGTAGACGAACAGACGCTCTAAGCGCACAAAACGCATGACCACAAAGCAAATACCTTTCTGTACCAGGCAAGCACGCATGTGGTCGACTTGATGCTGATGAAAGTTTTTGAGGGGAAAACTCGCTTTATTTTTGGTTTCCTTGGCCTCGAAATCCAGGTAATACCCGCGATAAATCCCGTTATAGTCAGTTGTGGAGGGCGTTTTAAAGTAACCCTCACGAATGACCGCCTTACTGCGCTGGGGGTAATCCACTTTGACAATTTGAATCGGTGTGGGCTTCTTATGCACCACGGCGCGACCGGTGCTCAAATAGTACTGGTTGGTCCCGTTCAGCTCGTCCTCAAGGGTCATCCCGCGGCCACCATAAATCGTGGCGGGGGCTGCCGGTTTTGCGAGCGCATGTTGTTTATACGCACCGCCATTGGGATAATGTATCGTCATGTTCTTCACACTCCATAGGGTGATTATAACAAAAATTCTTCATACAAAGGGCATAATACTACCAGTATTAGCGGCCGGCTTGCGCTATAATAAGTTTATGACCACGAGGCAAAGGAGAGTCAGTATGCGTGAGCGCGTGTGGGTCACCGGATACAGGGCGTATGAATTATCCGTATTCAACGATAATGATCCCAAGGTCACCGTCATTAAATATTCTTTAAAGAGCCAGCTCACCCAATTACTGGACGAGGGGTTAGAGTGGATAATAACAGGTGGACAGCCGGGAGTGGAACAATGGTCGGCCGAGGTTGGCCTTGAACTGCAGGCAGACTTCCCACAGTTACGGGTAGCCGTGATGGTCCCTTTCACCGACTTTGGCGGACGCTGGAAGGAAGAACGCCAAGCGCAGTTGGCGGCGTTACGCGCGCGGGTGGACTTTACGGCGTCAGTTGGCACCACACCGTATACAAGCCCCCGCCAATTAGTAGCATACGGTGACTTTATGAGCACGCACACTGATTTAGCGCTAATGGTTTACGATCCGGAGTTTCCTGGTAAGGCCCAGTACGACTACGAACGCATCAGTCGCTTGGCGGCACGGAGCGATTATTCGGTGCGCATGACGACGATGGACGACCTCCAGGAAGCCGCAAATGAATATGGGGAACTGCAAAATGACCGTTCCCAAAACGAGTAGCTTATGATAAGCTTATTGATGGCCTGATTGATTATGAACGGGGTGGAACGATGGATGCACAGAATGACGGACAAATGAATGTCCACTATACGCCACAAGATATCTTGAACAAGCAGTTTAAGAGTAAGATGCGTGGTTACGACCAGGACGAAGTTGATTCGTTCCTCGACGATATTATCAAGGACTATGAAGCCTTTGAGAAGGAAATTACGTCGGGCAAAGAAGAAAATGCACGTCTAATTAGTCGCGTGGACGAGCTGACCAAGCAGTTGAACGTGTCAAAGGGTGTTGCTGCCCAAACGCCACAGGCAAACGTTGCGGCAACGAACTACGACATTCTCAAGCGCTTGAGCAACTTGGAGCGTCACGTCTTTGGTAGCAAGCTGAGTGATGGCGGGGCCCATGCCGCGACACCAAACAGTCAGCGTCCAGAATAATTAAGGCATTGCTACCGGTACGGAGAGTGCCGGCACCTGTAAGTCTCGAGTAATCGCGGTCTACTTTGGTAGGCTGAGGAAAGTCCATGCCCGCACAGGCTGTGATGCCTGTAGTGTTCGTGCCAGGCCCAATAAGCCTGGGTGCCGTGCAAACGGTAACGGCAGCGGAACGCGCTAAAGCTTCGGCCACGCGCCAGTACGTTTGAAAGTGCCACAGAAACGATGCCAACGGGAAACCGTTGGATTGGAACGCGGTAAACCCCGCGAGCGAGTAACCCAAACTTTGGTAGGGGCGCTTTACCATGGGAATTGAACCAACGGCAAAGCAGTAGAAATACTGAGATAGATGATTACTGAAGGGTGACCTGCCTGAGGCCACCTGGAACAAAACATGGCTTATAGAGACTTACAGGCAGGCGGGGGACCCAGAGATGGGCCCTCTTTTTGTATAGAGCGAACCCCCGGGTGGGCTTTGGGACGGAGGTGTCGTGCCCTGCGCCCTGATTGCTACGGAGGTGGTTGACGGCAGCGTTGGTCGGACCGGGGAGCTGCGGCTTTCGTGGGGCACTCC
>NZ_BCVS01000006.1:0-46577 GCF_001591865.1 Lacticaseibacillus pantheris DSM 15945 = JCM 12539 = NBRC 106106 | reverse complement strand
TCGGCGGGTTGAAGCCTTCGCCCCAACAGTGGTTACCATGGAGCACCCCACGAAAGCCGCAGATCACCGGTCCGGCCTACGCTGCCGCCACCCACATAACTGACTGACAAATCCACAAATTAACTATTTTTTTGTCAGTAAGTGTTGACACCGTCCCCAGAGTCAATTATATTTAACTGGTTAATTAACCGGTTAATTAAAACGATGTTGGTATGTTAACGCAGAAATTGGGGAGATTGACTCATGCAAAAGAAACGCATCTGGTGGGCGGTTGCAGTGCCGCTGGTTTTGATTGTTGTGGCATTGGGATTCGTGATTAATCGCGGTCTGTCGCAGCAGCAACAGGGCACCACCAAAAAGGATATTCACATTGTAACGAGTTTGGATTTTTACGGGGAGATGGCTAAAGGCGTGGCGGGGAAGTACGCTAGCGTGACGGCGGTCATTCAGAACACCAAGGTGGACCCCCACGATTACGAACCCACTTCCGACGTCGCCAAGGAATACGCGGAGGCGGACCTGATTATTTCTAACGGCGGTGGTTACGACAAGTGGAGTAGTCAGTTTGCCAAGCAGAACACGGGGGCGCAGTCGATTAACGTTGCTACTTTGACGGGCTTTAAGACGGGTGGCAACGAACATCTATGGTACAAACCCACCACGCCTAGCAAAGTGGTCAACGCGGTCAAGGCCAAGCTAATCAAGATTGACCCACAGCACCGTCAGCAGTACACCGCCAACGCCAAACGGTACTTGGCGAAGTTCGGTAGCCTCACGAAGCTGCAGCAACAAGCCAAGCAGCAGTTGGCGGGCAAACGGTACCTAGCAACAGAGCCGGTGTATGATAACATGTTAACGGCACTGGGCGCGCAAAGTGACTCCACCGGCTTTGCCGAGGCTGTCGACGCCGAAAATGACCCGACGGCGAACGATATTCGTAAGTGGCAGACCGACGTTCAAAACCACACGGTCCAGTTTGTGATTAACAACCCGCAAAATAGTGGGCGGCTGGTGAAGTCGGCGGTGGCGTACGCCCGGAATCACGGGGTGCCAGTGGTGAACATCACGGAAACCAAGCCCGCTGGCGAAACGTACATCCAGTGGCAGACAAAGGAACTAAAGGCGGTACTCAATACGCTGAAGTAACGCATTAACACGACACGGAGGTCAAAAATGGCAGACACAAAGGTATACGCGGAACGGCTAGCCAACCTGTTAAATGAGGTACGGCGGGTGGTGCCAGAGAATCAGCAGGAAGTCCTTCTGGGCGAAAGTACGGGGCAGGTCACGGGCACGCAGGGGCACGCGTTGATGATGTTGCTGCAAGGACCGCAGACGAACTCGACTTTGGCCAAGGAACTGGACATTTCGGCGGCTGGTGTTACCAAGGCGATGCGTGGACTACAAAAATTGGTGCCTGCCGTCGTGTCGCTGACGCGTGACCCCGATGATGCGCGCAGCAAGCAGTGGTCACTGACCGACTTTGGGCAGCAGCTGGCCGCCGCACACGCGCAGAACCACCAGGATACACTCAAGGCGTACATGGCGGTGCTCAACGATTTTTCCGCGGACGAGCAGGCCGTGATTGGGCAGTTTATCCATAAGCTGACTGTTTGCCTCGACGTGTAGTGTTGATTAGATAAAGATAGAAGGTATTTAAGTGCGTATTCTTACTGGTAAGGACGTCGGTATTCAGTTTGCCGACAACAAGCGCTGGCTCTACCGGCACGTGGACTTCCACCTCGATAGCAGCCAGATTCTCGCGCTCGTGGGCGACAATGGTGTGGGTAAGACCACGCTCATTCGGGCCATCATGGGCCAGCGGGCACTAACGGAGGGGGAATTGGTGCGGGATCACGCCCAAGACCTGCGGATCGGATACGTACCCCAGTATCACGACGATATCGGTGCCTTTCCGCTCCACATCGCCGACTTTGTTGGGCTCAGCTACGACCGCGGGCTCTTGCCGTGGTTACGGCGGAGTGAGAAGGAGCACCTGGAGCACGTACTGAACGAGGCTAACCTCACGGAGATTGCCAACGAACGGATTGACCGCGCGTCCGGTGGTGAGAAGCAGCGGGCCTTTCTCGCTCAGGCAATGATTCAGGACCCGGACGTGCTGATTTTGGACGAGGCCACGGCCAATTTGGACAACGTGGCCAAGTTTGCCCTGATGGACGTTGTTAAGCACTACCGTGACCACCACGACCTGAGCGTCATCATGGTGAGTCATGATTTGGATATCGTGGAACGGTACTCCGATAATTATTTACTGCTGAGCCCGGATGGGGCGGAGTTTGGCCCCATTGCGGACCTGGATACCAGTAAGCTTGAGGAAGGGGGCCGCGACCATGTTTAATTATCCATTTATGCAAAACGCGTACGTCGTTGGTACGCTCATTGCCATCGTCAGCGGCTTCATTGGCGTGTTTGTCGTCGCCCGGAGCATGTCGTTCCTGGCCCACGTGCTGAGTGAAATTGGCTTTGCCGGCGCGTCCTTTGCCCTGTTCATGGGCTGGTCACCGCTGCTGGGGATGCTCGGATTTACCCTCGTGTCGTCAGCCAGCATTGGGCAGCTCGACATGGGCGACGAGCGCCGGAGTGAGTCGACCGTGTCGGCCGTCAGCTCCGTGGCGATTGGGCTGGGGATTGCGTTCCTGGCGCTGTCGCAAAAGAATGCCAGTTCGGCCACCAGCATCCTGTTTGGTTCCATTTTCAGTATCAGTCATGCGAACATCGTGCAGGTGATTATCCTAACGCTGGCGGTGCTCCTGGTGGGCGTCGTATTGTACCGGCCATTGCGCCACGTGGCGTTTGACCACGCGACGGCCGTCGATTCACTGCCGTACGTCAAAATGGTCGATGTGGTCTTTCTGGTGTTGATGGCAACCACGGTGGCGGTCTCCGCGCAGGTGGTCGGCTCGTTGCTGATCTTCATCCTGATGACGTTGCCAGCTAGTGCCGCAATGCGCTGGGGTCGGCGGGTGTCCCACATGATTGGGCTCGCCATTATCTTCGCCTTAGTCGGCGTGTGGGGTGCACTCGCGCTGTCGTACTGGACGAACGTACCGGTCAGCTTCTTCATCGCCATGATTGAGTCCATGATTTACTTCGCCTCTACCGCCGCACGGTAGCGGCAGTTGGTGCTACAATTACGTACAGTTCAAATACGCAAAATTAAACAGGCGGGTTGACCGCCAAAGTAGGAATCGGTGCTCACCACGAGTGCCGATTCCTTTTGTTTGGGCGGCGAGGGCACATAAATTTCGTTCGTGACTTGACGTCGTATACGCAAAAATTGTCGATAAACACTGTTTTACCCCTCCATGTTTGTTATTATCTTGGTATAAGAATGGCTAATGCGAGGTAACTATATTTTTGTGGAGATGTTGGTGATGAAGCGCTGGATTCTAGCGGTGGGCTTAACGTTGATTGTGCTGGGTACGGTCGCTTGTGGCCGGTCGACCGCGCATGTTGCTGTGCCCAAAGCGGCGCCGACCGCGATGGTGCCGTCGACTAGTTATGGTCGTGACAGCACGCAGCGCCAACGGTTGGTCCGTTTTACGCAAGCAAAGATGGTCCGCAAGCAGGGTGTGTACACGAACTACCGTGACACCCAGCAACGGCAAGCATCTGCGGCCACTGGGCACGAGATGCTGAGTGAATCGTCTGGCATGTGGCTGCTTTATCTGGCTGAGGCGCACCGTTGGCGGGACTTCCGCGAATTTTACGGCGTCACCAAGCGGACCTTCTACAAGGATGGGCAGTTCAGCTACCGCTACGACCCCCGGTCCGGCAAGCGCTACGGGGTGAACGCGACGCTTGACGACCTGCGCATTATTCGCGCGTTACTGGCGTACGACCAGTTGCGCGGTACGCACCACTACCGACGCACCGCGGCGACTTTGTACGCACATCTCCGCACCGGCGCGTTGGGCAAAGGCGAGGTGACTAATTATTACGATCCCGCCGCCAAATCCGGCACACGCACCGGCAGCCTGGCTTACTTTGATTTGCAAGTACTGCGTTACTACAGCCGTGAGAATGCCACCACGCGGCGGCAGTACGCCCGGCAACTTCGTGTGGTCAAAGGCGGCTACCTGGGCGACGCGTTTCCGCTGTATGCGGTCGACTACAACTGGCAGACCGGTAAGTATGGTCACCAGAACCTGAACACCACGGAGGCCATGGAAACGTTGCTCCACCTGGCGCAAGTCGGTCAGCTACGGGCGACAACGCGGCGGTGGTTGGTGCAACGCGTGAACCGTGGCGATTTGGCGCTTAGCTACAGTACGGCGGGTGAGGTTGTCAACGCCGGTCAGTCGGCTGGTAGCTACGCGGTGTGCGCGCAGATTTTCCGTGTGCTTCATGACCGCGAGCATTACCAAGCGGCGATGCGGCGGGTGTGGGCCGATCAGGTTACCAAGCCGCAATCACCGCTGTTCGGTGGCATTGGGGATGCCACTACGCAGGACGCATTTTCTTATAACAACTTAGCGGCGTTAGTGGCCGCGTTTCAGTAATCACTAGCGTTGGGGGACGCTAGTTTCACCAAAGGGGGTGTCACCGCGTGCGATTAATGGGGAGTGTATGGTCACGCTTTTGGCGTGGCTTTCAACGATTCGTGTCACCGGGATTGTTCATGGTCATCGTGAGTCTACTGGTTGTGTGCCCATTTTTATTCGGGCCAGTCGTTCACGGCTATGCCGATAACGGTGATTTTTGGCGTGTCATTTATTCTAACGGCATGTACCCGTTTGCCGCTGGTTCCCGTAGCGACTACTTTGCGTACCTCCACCCGCAATACCACATCATGCAGTACTTTAACGAGCATGCGGTGGTGGTGCATTCCTCCCAGACGCTCTTCGTCAAGCTAGCCCAGCTTCTGAACGGCCTGCTGTATAGTCACAAGATTTTCGATATTCGGTTTATGGGCATCGTGAACTTTGCCCTCTACCTCGGTGCGCTGTACTTGTTGACGGTGGCCTTAACGCACCCAGTCCGGGGGATCCGGAGCTACATCATTGCTTTGATGGTGGTGTTTGTTTTTGATGATTCTGCCATCACGTTATATATGAATAGTTTCTTCGCCGAGCCGGGGGGCTTGACGCTTTTGCTGTACGCCGTGGCGGCAATTTTACTGCTGAGCCGCAACGTGTACCGACGCAGGTGGCCCCTCGTGGTGCTCTACTTTGTCAGCAGTGCCCTGATGGTGTTTAACAAGCAACAAAATGCGCCGCTCGCCCTCAGCATGGCGGTGGTCACGCTCGGGTTGCTGTTTATTCCCCAGTGGCGGCGCGTACGGCCATACATACTCGGGGGTATTGCGGCGGTGTTGCTCACCGGCGTGGTCACCTTTGCCTTAATCTCCAAACAGTTTAACGACATTAATATGTACCAGACGTTTACTTACGGCGTGCTGGTGGAACAGCAGCACCCGGGGAAGGCGATTGCTGGCGCCGGCATCAACCGGCAGTACGCGCTGATGCGTAACGGTGCTTACAACCCGCCGGAGTACGCGTCCGTGCTACCAACGAATAAGGCCACCACGAAGCATTTGACCAGCAAGCTCTCGACCGGTTGGGTTGTGGCCTATTACATAAAGCATCCCCAACAATTCATGGCGCTGATGGACGTCACGGCCAAGAACCTCATGGTGGTTCAGGTGGGCGCGGTGGGCGACTACCCGCAATCGGCCGGCGGGTCCGCCCAGCAGCAGGCGCACTACTTCACCGGGATGAGCACGCTGATGCGCGCGTTCTACCCGCGCCGGTTTGCGTTCAACATCCTGCTGGCCGTGGTGTTAATCCTCGTTTTCTCGGTGGGTTTATACGCGGACATCCGGGCGGGGGCAACGGAGGGCGTGCTCCGGTTCATGCTGGTACTCGGGCTCCTGTCGATTCTCATTGGGGTACCCATCGTGTCGGTTATCGGCGATGGTACCGCGGACCTCGCCAAGCACATGTTTTTGGCGCCAATGTCGCTGGAAATTATCCTAGTAATTCTGGTGGCCGACGCGCTGAACGGACGGCTCTGGCACGCGTACCGTGAGGGGGCTGAGCAGGACGTATGAGTAGATTAGTGAGGTTACTCAAAGTAGCACTTGTGAGCGCCGCGGCGGTGGTTGTGGTCGCAACCGTACCACGCACCCCGGTCCATGCGGACACCACGCCCAAAGTCATGTTGGCGTACGATTCCGAGAATGTGTCTGGCGGCCAAACGGGCGACCTGTACGCAGTGGAGCGGTTACTTACGACGGCGGGGGTACGTATTCAGACGGTCAACATCGCCAATTATCGTCGGGGGATGTTGAGCCGTGGTCATTACGACGGTGTGGTCACACTGATTAATTGGCCACAGTTACGGTTAACCAACCAGTCGTTTATGCGGGATCGCGACCAGTTCACCGGTGTGCGCGTTCACTTGGGACCTAACGTGACGGCTAACGAGGCCCAAGCCGCGGGGGTGACACTACGGACGGTTTACCGCCAGCAGTTTATCCTGCATGATGCGCAAAGTAACACCCAGCAACTGTTACCGTTTAGCGCGGACCAGCAGGTGATTACCAGCACAACCGCCGACAGCACCACGCTGGGCACGCTCACGCGGCAGAACGGCACTACACAGTACCCGTTCACCGCCGTTCACGGGCAGACGGCCGTGATGCCCTACTTCACGACTAGCGGTATGAACATCATGCTGGCCGAGGAAATGTTCGCAGCCGTTTGGGGGCGCCACACCACCAGCGCACCGTTACTTACAATCACCGGCGTCACGCCGTACACCAATATGCGGGTGCTACGGCAATTGGCCACCTACCTGCAGAATCGCGGCATCAACTTTGCCGTCAGCGTCGCGGGCGTGTATACCAATACCGACCTGCCGGAGCTCGACCGTTATGCCCGCACACTGCGGGCGGTTGAACTCGCTGGTGGTGTGGTGCTGCTGCACAACCTGGCCGTTGGCGATCCCGGTAATAGTAGCGCGAGCCGGCAAGCCTTGCGGAACCACACGCAGGCGATGGTGACGGCCCTGGCGAACCGTGGCGTACTACCGGTGGGGATGAGCGTCGAGGCGTACTGGAACCAGGACGCCGTGTTACGCACAGACGGATTGGGTCAGCCCCAGACCGTGGTTCTCATGGGGAACGAGCAAACGGTGGTGAACGTTGATCACGACGGTCGCGGCCGCACCTTTGCCAACGCGTACTACGCTTTGCCTGGCCGGAAACTGACGTCGACCAAAATGGGTTCCGCATTGGCAAAGTCGTCGCTCCAATTCGCGCTGCCTACCGCCATTACCTTTGGCCTGCCAGATAGTGGTCGCGGTTTATCTGACCTCGAACGAACGATTAGCCGGTTTAACGGGTCGTGGCAGTCGCCCGACGCTAGTTGGCGGACCCAATTCACGGTGGGTAGCACAACCATTGCGTACAATCACGGTCAGTGGCAGCTTAACGGGCAAGCCCAGAGCATTACCGCCGGTCAAAGTGCTAGTGCTGGTGCGACCACGCCGGCTAAACCCCGCGAGGCTTGGTATAACCGTTACTTCCAACTGCAAAGTACGGTCATGTGGGTGTTCTTTGGCGTGACACTGACCATTATGTTGGTATTTATTGCGGTTGGTCGCAGTATTTACCGGCGCATGTACCGGCGAAAGGGGGACGAACCTCATCACCATTCTTGATGGATTTTTATTCATAGCGATTTTTGCAATTTGGGCGATTCTCATCGTCAACGTGATACTGACAATCGCCGGTTATGCGTACTACCTGAAATGGTCGAGGACGACGCCGCCGACGTTGCCCAGCACGCCCCCCTTTGTCTCAATTATGGTGCCGGCGCATAACGAGGGTATCGTCATTGTCAAAACGGTGCAGGCGTTGCTGGCACTGGACTACCCGGCCGACCGCTACGAAATTATTGTGATTAACGATAACTCGAGCGATAACTCTGCCGACCTACTCAAAGCCTTGCAGCAACTGCACCCGGACCGTAACTTAACGGTGGTTAACACCGACAAGACCAACGGGGGCAAAGGTAAATCCAACGCCCTGAACATCGGGTTACAGCATGCGCGAGGCTCCGTTATTTCAATCTACGATGCCGACAATACGCCCGAGCACGACGCGCTACGGTACCTGGTGGCGGAACTACTCAGCTACGATCACTACGGGGCGGTTATCGGTAAGTTTCGGACCCGGAACAAAAACGCCACCGTCCTCACCCGTTTTATCAACGTGGAGACCCTGTCGTTTCAGTGGATGGCCCAGGCCGGACGCCAGTAGTTGTTCAAACTGTGCACGATTCCGGGAACCAACTACGTCATCCGGCGTGATTTGTTGGAGCAAATCGGTGGGTGGGACGTCAAGGCGCTATCCGAGGATACCGAAATCAGCTTTCAAGTGTACGCGCGGAATTACCGCATTAAGTTTCAGCCGCTGGCAGTCACCTGGGAGCAGGAGCCGCAGACGCTGGACGTTTGGTTTCACCAGCGTACGCGGTGGGTGAAGGGCAACATCTACGTGGTGTTGAAGAACGCCCACAAAATTTTTACCAAGGCGGGCCGGCACATCCGGTTCGACCTCATCTACTTCATGTCGATTTACTTTTTGTTGATGACGTCGCTCATACTGTCGGACTCCGTGTTTGTCCTGTCGGTTGCGGGCGTGGTCCACTCCGACATCAACGGGTTCAGTAATGGCCTCTGGTTGACGGCGGTGCTGGCGTTTGTCATTAGCACCTTTGTGACCATCACGACCGAAAAGAGTGAGATGAAGTTTAGCAACCTATTGGTGATCATTGCCATGTATTTAATCTACAGTCAGATGTGGCTAGTTGTAGCGGCATACGGGATGGTGAATTATGTTCGAGAACAAGTCTTTCATCAACAAGCAAAGTGGTACAAGACAAAGCGTTACAAGTAACTTAATGATGGCCCTGGTGGCGCTAATCGGGGCAATTATGGTGCTGGTGGCACCGGCACATACGGTCCGCGCCGATGACGGTGATCAGACCTACACGCAGAACTTCCAAAACGACACGATGACCCTCTCCGGTAAGTCGGTCACGACGAGCCTGAACTTCACGAAGGAAGATTATTGGGACATCCATAAGGCCCAGTTTAACTTTAGTTTTCAGGTGTCCCAGCTCTCCAATCGGCAAACTTCAGACATTACGTTGAGCCTCAACGGGGTGAAGTTTTACTCGTTCCGGCCCGATAAGACCAGTGGCCTGCAAAGTAAAACCGTGGACCTACCGTTAGACCTGCTGCGGGGTAGCAACGTGCTAACCATCAACGGCCAGATCATCAACCAGGCGGGGCAAACGAGTGATCTAGTGACGACGCCGGCTAACTGGTTAACGCTGAGTAGCGGGGCCAACGTCAACTTTACTTACCACCTCAATGAGGCTAGTGAGGACATCAATTCCTTCTACGCCCACTTTATTGGGATGGATACCATCGTTAATCGGCGGAGTGCCATCGTGATGCCGCATGGTGCCAATGACGCGGAGTTAACCGCCAGTGCCTACGCTTTTGCCGGGGTGGCGCGCGTTATTGTGACAACGGACGGGAAGTTGAACCTGACGCGTTGGGGCAGCAGTATTGCCCAGCAGGCCGATTACCGGCTGGTGGTCGCCCAATATGACCGTTTACCGGCAGACTTGAAGCGTTTCGTCCAAGCCGACCAGGTAACCGCGCAGCGTGCAGTATTGCAAACGGCCACTGACGGGAGCACCCATTATCTGATTGTGACGGCCAGGACGGGCGGCCTACTGAAGAAGGCGGCGCAGTTTGTGGCCAACCAAGAGTTAATGAAGGAAACCACCGGTCCAACCGAGAGCGTGACGGCGCAGACCAGTACGTCAACGTCGGTCCTCCAGTATCAGGGTTCGCGACAACTAACCACGGGTACGGACCGGGTTAGTGGCACCGGGCAGCACACCCTCACGTACGTACTGAGTGTGCCCATCGACCGTACTAACTCGCAGGGCTCGGTTGTCCACCTGCACTTGCGTTACGCGGACAACCTGAACTTCAAGAATTCGTTGGTCACCCTGAAGGTTGGTGACCAAAGTGTGGGCAGTGCCCACCTAGACCGCGCCCGGGCCAACGGAGGCACGTACAATTTCCGCTTGCCGACCAAGCTCACCCTGGGTAATTCGTTCACGGTCAGCGTGGTCTTTAACCTGCAATTGGCGGGGAGTGGTGGTACGACGGATGTGACTACCCCGTGGGCCGAGCTGGACAGTCAGTCGACGGCGGCCATTAAAACCACGCCGCAAAACTCGCTCCTCTTTACCAATTACCCGAGCACCTTTATCAGCAACCAGACGTTTGACAACGTTGTGGTCGTGCGGCCCCGGAGTATGAACGACGATGACCTGGCCGCGCTAACGAACATCATGAACCTGCTTGGTAACTACGCCCAACAGAATACCGGGAGCATTCGTTTTACCACGCAGGTGCCTAGCACCGCGCGGATGAAGCAAAGTAGCGTGATTGCCTTTGGCACGTACCACGATAATGCGTTGGTGCGGAAACTCAACGGGCAGTTGTACTTCCGCTTTGCGCGGGGTGGCAACCGGATTTTGAGTAACGAAAAGTTGAGTATCGAACACCGCTACGGTGCGACGATCGGTACGGCGCAATTGTTGCGGTCCCCGTACAACCAGCAGCGGGCGTTGCTGGTCGCCACGGCGGCGCACAGTAGCGACGTGGTTAATGCCACCACGCAGTTGAGTACCCAGGCGGACGTGTCGGGATACAAGGGCGACGCATTGGTCATCGACCGGGATAATAACCACTACTCGTACTGTTTCAAGAAGAACGCAGCGGCTGACGTGAACGCCGCCAAGAAGCAGAAGCTAACCCGCAACCGGCAGGTGATTATTTACCTGGTCGTAGCGGCGGCCGTCATCGTGGTGGTTGTGGCGATAATGGTCCTGATTTTGCGGAAGAACGGTATGCTACGACGGAAGGAGACCGGCGATGAAAAATAGTGATGGCCGCGCCGCCACGATGAGTGACGTGCTGCTGATGGTGTTTCTGGTGCTGGTTTTCTTCGTTGCCGCAGTCACGGCGGTTACGCACACCGTTTTGTTGGGGGCCGTGTACCTTATCGTGACGGTGGTGTTGATTCTCATTGGCTACTTTTTCGGCACCATTCCGGGCCTCGCCGCCGACCTGTTGTTCCTATTGGGGCAGACGCTATTTATAATCTATCTGGCCGAGATGCAGCGGACGTTCAACGTATGGGTGATGCTGTTCTGGTTGGTGGCGCCGGTGTTGCTGCTGCTGAGTTTTAACGGCATGACGCAGCAATTGCGGATTTTACAGACGGATAATGCCCGGATGCGGGCGGACATGGTGGAGCGGGGTGCGTTGGACGAGCAAACCAACCTGCGGACGATGGTCTCCTACATTCAGGATGTGGGGGTGTTCACCGAGACGAACCGGCGCTTTAACTTGCCGGTCACCACGGTGGTGATTCAGGTCCGCTACTTTACCGACCTGCAACGCATGATGAGCACCGAGCGGGTGGATGAGTTAATCAAAGTAGCGTCGGCTGCAATTAACGACGCTACCCGGGACAACGACATCGTCTACATGCTGGACGATACGAACCCCACGTGGGCGGTGCTACTGTACTCGGATTCGGCGGGCGCGGGTATTGCCGCAACGCGCATTAAGGAACGCTTTGTGGAGGCCACCGCGGCATCGGTCGCGTTACAGAGCGTCGACCTCTCGTTGCGTGCGGGCATCGAACAGTGGGACGGTCAAACGATGCACGACCCGCACGACCTCATGAATGGGGCCATCAAGGAATTGGAGTACGACGTTTAGGGTGTTGATGTTAGCCATGGGGGTGGCAAAATGATCAAAGCAATTAAGGTAATGACGGTGTTTGGTACGCGTCCAGAGGCCATCAAGATGGCGCCCATCGTGCAGGCGTTGCAAAGGAATCCAGCGTTTGTGCCGGTTACGGTCGTTTCGGCCCAACACCGCGAGATGCTCGATCAGGCGCTGCAAGTATTCAATATTCACCCCGACTATGATCTTGATATCATGCGGGCGGGGCAGAGTCTTGCGCAAATCACTAGCCGGGTGCTGCTGGCTCTGGGTGATGTATTGACGCGTGAGCAGCCGGACATCGTGCTGGTTCACGGTGACACCACCACTACCTTTGCGGCGTGCCTAGCTGCGTTCTATCAGCAGGTGCCGGTGGGCCACGTGGAGGCAGGGTTACGGACGTGGGCAAAGTACAATCCGTTTCCGGAGGAGATGAACCGCCAACTGACCGACGTGTTGGCCGACCTCTACTTTGCCCCTACCGCGCAGAGCCGCGATAATTTATTGCTGGAACACCATGCGGCTGCGCATATCTTCGTGACGGGGAATACCGCCATTGATGCACTCCACGAAACGGTGAACGCGCAGTACCACCACGACGTACTGGACAAGATACCCGCTAACCAGCGGATGATCCTGGTCACGATGCACCGGCGTGAGAATCAGGGGGAGCCCATGCGCCGCACCCTGAACGCCATGCTGGACGTACTGCGGGCTCACTCCGACGTGAATATCGTGTATCCGGTGCACTTGAGCCCAGCGGTGCAGCGGGTTGCGCACGCGGTGTTCGACGGTCAGGAGCGGGTACACCTAATTGAGCCGTTAGACGTGGTGGATTTCCACAACCTGGCTGCCCGGAGTTACTTCATTATGAGTGATTCCGGCGGTGTTCAGGAAGAAGCACCGTCACTGGGCAAGCCGGTGCTCGTGCTGCGGGATACCACTGAACGGCCCGAGGGCGTTGCCGCGGGGACCCTGCGGCTGGTTGGAACGGACCCGGACCGGGTGCGCACCGCCATGACGCAGTTACTGGACGACCCGGCGGTGTACAACCAGATGGCTGGGGCCCGTAACCCGTATGGGGATGGGCACGCGACGGAGCGCATTTTGGCGGCCATCCAGTACCACTTTGGGGTGACGGTTACGCGACCCGCTGAATTTAGCTAAAAAGTGCACAATACGCGTCCAGCGGAGATTTGGTCCCGTTGCCGACGCGTATTTTATTATCCCCAGAACACGTTGCTTCCATTATAATGTAAGCCTTTGCAAAACTATCCTGGTAGTGCGATGATTAACTACGTAGACCGTTAACCGTACGTATACGTTTGGGGGTATTGATAATGAAGATAACTGCTGCAGTTGTGGACCACCAGGGCGCCGACTTTGAATTGCGGGACGACGTGGAACTGTGCCCAATGGGTCCTGATGACCTACAAATCCACATGGTCGCCACGGGTATTTGCCACTCGGACGAGGCGCTCCGGGTGGGGGACGCCACGATTGATTACCCGATTGTCCTTGGCCACGAGGGTTCGGGTATTGTCGAGAAGGTTGGCCCCGAGGTGACCCAGTTTCAGCCGGGTGACCACGTGGTGCTCAGTTTCTACGCGTGTGGGCAGTGTGCTAACTGCCTGCGCGGGGTGCCTACCCAGTGTTTGAATTACGCACATAATAATCTGTCTGGTGTCCGGCCCGATGGTTCATCGCACTTTACCCTCGACGGACACCACGTGGCGGATATGTTTGACCAGAGTTCCTTTACCACCACGACCGTTGTTCGGGAGCGGAACGCGGTCAAAGTACCCAGGGAACTCGACCTGCGGATGCTCGGGCCACTGGGTTGTGGCTACGTAACCGGCTCCGGTACCGTGTTGAACACGTTGCAACCACATCCGGGCGACACCATCGCCGTCTTTGGTACCGGCGCGGTCGGCCTGGCCGCCATGATGGCCGGCCGGATCTCGGGTTGCACCAAAGTGATTGCCGTGGACATCGTGGACAGCCGGTTAGCCCTGGCCAAGGAGCTGGGCGCGACGGATACCATCAACAGTCGCAACACGGATGCCGTCCAGGCCATTCGCGATTTGACCGGCGGTTACGGTGTTGACTGGGCCGTCGATACCACCGGCGTGACGGCCGTGATGGAGAGTTCCATTCAGGCCCTGGCGCAGGGTGGTACGACGGCGACCATCGCGGTCACGGCGCACCATATTGACGTCGATACCTGGAACGACCTGTGTACCTCTGACCGGAAGATTGTGGGGGTTAACATGGGCGACTCGATTCCACAAATCGACGTGCCCCGACTGATTAAGTTTTACCAGATGGGGATGTTTGACTTTGATAAGACGGAGAAGTTCTACCCGTTCGACCAGATTAACCAGGCCAACGCGGATTCACGCAGTGGCGATACCATTAAGCCGGTATTGATTATCGATCCCGACTATCAGCCGGGCGCATAAATGCGATAGGGTCAAAGCGGGAGTCGGCGCACACGTGCCGGCTCCCTTTATGTACGTGACAGATTATGACTAACACCAAGATTGTTATGAAATCATCATGTCAGGTGCGTTATACTGGAAACCAATTGACACACCACGTGAAAGGACGTGCATCATGGCGCAAATTTCAATGTTAGTCGTAATGGTTGCGGCGTTAATGATTCCATTATTCATGGCGCGCTTCAAAATCAACGGGATTCCCACCGCGGTCGCCGAGATTGTGGTCGGGATTATTCTAGGCAAAACGGGGTTCGGTTTCGTGACCACCACTGCTGACCTGACGTTTTTGTCGAGCCTCGGGGTGATTGTGCTGATCTTCCTGTCGGGGATGGAAATTAACTTTGACCTCTTCGTACAAAAGCCGCGGCCCAAGCAGGACGGGACGACGGAACGGTCGCCCGTCTTTATGGCCGGCGTCGGCTTTGCCGGTGTTGTGGTCACCGCGTTAATCTTGGGCGTTGCCCTCAAGTTCTTCGGCCTGTTTAGTGACGTAATGCTGGCGACCATCCTGTTTTCGACCGTTGCGTTAGGCGTGGTCATTGCGGCTCTGACCGAGCAGGAGTTGCTCAGCAAGCCGTTGGGGCAGACGATTCTGCTCACCGCGGCACTGGGTGAAATCGTGCCGTTGCTCGCGCTAACCGTCTATTCGACGATTAATGGCGGGCACGCGGCCCGCATCTGGTTAGTGTTGCTGATATTTGTGGCGGCCATTATCCTGTTACGCCGGTTCAAGTCGATTTACCGGTTCTTTGCCCGTATTGACAAGTCCACGACGCAGTTGGACATCCGCCTGGCGTTCTTCCTCATCTTTGTGCTGGTGACCATCGCCGAGAACGTGGGCGCGGAGAACATTCTGGGCGCGTTCCTGGCGGGCATCGTGATGAAGCTCCTCCGGCCGAGTGAGGTGACGCGCGACAAGCTGACGTCCATCGGCTACGGTTTCTTCATTCCCATCTTCTTCATTATGACGGGGGCAAAGTTGAACCTGCGGACCATGATGGGCAATCCGCAGGCGCTGATGTTGATTCCCGTATTTTTCCTGTGCTTCGTGCTGGCCAAAGTGGTGCCGTACGTTATCTACCACCAGCGGTTCAACGCCCGCAACTCGGCCGCAGGTGCCGTGCTGGCGTCAACAACCATTACCTTGGTGATTCCGACGTTAACCATTGCCCGCAACCTGAACGCCATTACTGCCGACCAGTCGGGGGCGTTTACCCTAGCGGCCGTGCTGAGCTGCGTGCTGGCACCGATTGTGTTCAACAAGCTGTACCAACCGCAACCCGAAGACGAGGTCAAGACACGCGTGGTGTTCGTAGGCGCGAACATCCTGACCGTGCCGGTGGCGCAACAGCTGGCAAAGGGGCTGTACGACATTACGATGGTGACCGATTCGGAGAAGAATTTCCGGACGTACAATAGTCAGGTCAACGTCAAGCTATTATCCACATTGGACGAGGACGCCCTCGTGTCGGCGGGGGCCTTTGACGCCGACATTATGGTGCTGGGCTATATGGACGCTGACCGCAACTACCGAATTGCCCGCATGGCGGTGGATCACCAGGTGCCGCGGGTCGTTGCACGGTTTGAAACGCGCGAGGCGGGTAACGAGCGCATCGAGGAATTGGCCGCCGATGGTGTGGAACTGTTTAACACGTTTACCGTGAACGTCAGTTTGTTGCGGGGGATGATTGAGTCGCCGTCGACGTTGAAGCTGCTCACGGACACGGAGGCGGGCCTGTACGAAGTCGAAGTGCACAATCACCGGTACACGGGCAAAACGTTACAGAGCCTGCCGGATATCGGCGCAATTACGGTCAGCCGGATATACCGCAACGGTAACTTTGTGGCCCCGCATGGCGACACGTTAATTGAGCCGAATGACCACCTGATTTTTACGGGTAGCAAGGACGCCGCCCGGGCGCTGCGCAGTGAGTTGGGGGCGCGAAATTAGGGTTTGTTACGCGTGAAACGGTTTTATGATTAAACAGAGACGTCAACACGTAGAGTGTTGGCGTCTTTTGCATTTGAATTAAAGTAATTGATTAATTGTCTGAAAACTAATGATTTTTTGTGTAAAATCGGATAACTTACGCTAATGTAAGCCACGTAACAACCACGATAATGGCCTTAATATCGCGGCATTTATGGAGAAACAAGAGCTTAAAACTTTGCGGTCGGTGCTGTTCAGAAGGACGAGTATTGGGTATAATTTGGTAGTCGTAAACGATTGCATATCGGAATGTTTAGGAGGTGGCATCGTGGAAATAAGTAACAGAAAATTGAGTCGCCTGTTCTCTCCCTCGACTCTAAGAAAGCTTGTCGATGATTCATCGCATTCGTTTATTGACCAGATCAAGCAAGAAAGTGACTCTTTCATAGTTAATGGTGAATTTTTCGATCAGGCATACGCCCTGATGTCTAAGCGATACCGTAATGAGTATTTCTTTAAGAACACACTACTCAACAAGATATTACTAGGGAGGCACAGTGTCCGTACTTCTACTGCAATCAGAGAATTACCAGTGGGTGGATCAATTCTGGATTTTTTGATCATTAATGGTGTCGGTCAGGTATATGAGATCAAGACAGAATTAGATAATCTTGAACGTTTACCAAGTCAAATCATTAGTTACTACCAAGCCTTTAAGTATGTCTCGATTGTTACCGATAAAGCCCATGCGGATGTGCTAAGAAAACGATTACAGGGAACGGATGTCGGCCTGATTGAGTTAACAAATCGGCAGACATTAAGCACGCTAATCGAGCCCCATGAGCATTTGAGTGGTCTTAATCAAACCTCCATGTTCAAAATTTTGCGGAAGCCAGAGTATGAAACTGCGCTTATGGAACATTACAATACTCTGCCTAATGTCAGCCAATTTGACTATTATCGGGCCTGTCAGATGTGGTTCGAGAAAATGGATGTAGAGACTTGTCATCGGTATTTATTGCGGTTTCTAAAAGCAAGAAATACCGTTCGCCAGCATGAGTGTGCGTTTAAAAAAGTGCCAATGAGTATCAAAGAGCTAGTGTACTTTCAAAATTACAAAGAGAATGAGTACAGTAAATTGTTTGCAATGTTGGGTCGGAAATAATGGGGGTTTCTCAAATGTACTATCCATATTTACGTGGAAAGCAGTTCGAATTAATTGCCCTACGCGAAATGATTACTAATGGAACACTAACTGCTTCTATAGTGCCGATTATCGAGCCCGTTAAGGCTAGTAGTACGCTAAAGACGGTGCTTCAGTTGTTTGGGCGGGAATCGCATAGCCTGGCTGTTATTCAAAATCCACAGGCCACCCCGTATACCCCTTTTGCAAATGACGAGGAAGTGGATGAGTTAAAACAAGAGCCTTTTTTTATTCCAGCCGTAATAGGGACATCGCAGGAAGCAGTTGATACCCTAGGTAAATATAACAGCCCTAATTCTATGGTAGTACTACCGAAAACGGTTCATCCAGAGCTTGAATGGGAAAGTCAACCCTTGAATAATGCTCTCAAGGTTATTGCTCCTGATAATCGATCATTTTTGCGCCGTTCACATGGTAGTAGGGTGGTCGTTCTCGATGACGCCTTTACGAAACGGCCTCGCAATGTTGACTACGCTAATAATGAGGATGAGTTCTTTTCGGAAACGCATATGTATTATAGCGAGGATGGATATATTGGCTTCAGCGACTACTCCGTAATTGGCTCCGAGTACATTGATAGTGGCTATGCACCTAGGGCTGTTGCGATTCACATAGTATATTTTCGAGCTGATGGTCAGCTACGTATTCGTCATTTTGTGTCCACTACAAATGATGATATTACCAATGTCGCGGGTAAATTTGCTGAGGCGTTGGAGGCGTTCATGCAGTGGTATCAGTCGCCCGAATTTAATCGCGATCAAAATGATTCCACAGCATTGGTAGAGTTTAAACGCATGTATGATCAGCAACAATACTCGGGCCTCGGAGTAGTAAAAAAACTTTCCATCGAACATCATCTTGAAATTATGGGCAGGTATTTAAACGAGAGGGCGGATTCATGAAATGTTGTGTTGAGTGTTTTCGTGATGAGCAAATTCGTAAATGGATTCGCGCTGTTGGTACAGAGGGTCGATGTGACGTAAGTATAGAACATAAGGACCATTTGAATAAGGTCATTGATCTGGATGCACTTCAAAACGATGTCAATTTTCAAGGCTTTCAGTCTGAATTTATCGAGATTTTTGACTTATATGATACAGGCTCTACCCGCATGGCACAAAAACTATCGACTCACCTTCGTGATCAATGGGGGATTTTTAACCTTAAATCAGATGAAATAGAACTCTTACTGGAACATTTTGCGCCGGATTATTTCAATGAAAACCAGGAAATGCTCCACGGCCTAGTTGTACCGCTATATAGTCTGCATGGCGAGTATCAACAGAATATGGGTATCTTTTCTGGAAAGAGCTGGTCGGAGTTTGAAACTGTAATACGGCAAAAAAATCGTTATCATAACAGTTTAATGGTCACTGAACGATTGGAATATTTTTTGCGACTCTTGGTCACCTCCCTGGAAGCGGACGATACACATTATTTTCGCTCACGAATAATTAATGATACTGACAGATCCAAGAATGGCCTACACGGTATGTCCGCCATCGGCCCCGCTCCTGAAAGGCAATCAAAAGCCGGACGGTTAAATGCTCCGGGGTTTTCATACTTATACTTGGGTAGTGATGTTGGAACGAGTCTGGTTGAAATTAGGGCATCAATTCAGGATATTGTTGCAGTAGGCACATTTAAGTTGAGAAGTCCGATACAGGTTGTTGACCTAGATAAATTGGCTGAATTGAGCCCATTTGCTGGAGTTGATAAAATGTCATATTTGATTAATCGTTCAATTTTAATTGACATTGATAAGGCGATGCGACGTAAAACTGGCCGGAACCGCTCTGAGGTGGATTATGTTCCGACCGAGTATATCAGTGACCTAATAAAGACTATGGGTGTCGATGGTATGGTTTATGCTAGTTCGGTAAGCCCGACTGACGCGGTTGACTTGGTTTTGTTTGACACGAAAAAGGTTGAACTACTTGGGGATATTAAACTATACGAAATTGAGCAAATGAACTTCACCTTTAAAAAGGTTGCTAATGACTAATACTTTCTGGGCTGAGTGGTGATTCGGGAATCAGAGGCATTCCACGCACTATAAAGTAAGAGGCAGGTGCGCAACAACAGTGATTATTTTTTTAGAACTACTATGTCCTAGTTTAATTTTGGCAATGCTTGGGTATATGCCTGTATCAGCTAAACCAGAGTGGCAGGTTATTAGGGTGTTTCTAACATAACGAAGAAGTCAATTTAGAAAGAGTGCTCCGGCCGGTAAATTTGAAAAGCCTACGTTTTTTAGCTCTGAAATCAACACCGTGAGGGTGATGTGATTTGAGAGCCTTTTTTTGTTGTGACCAAAAAGAATTCCGCTGTAATGTTTGGTCGCTTTTTGTTGTCGCTTTTTGTTCGTGGCGATTGATCAAATTTTTTTGGCGTAGTTTCGAAGGTCGCATGATCCTAATTGATGTTGTCACAGTTAGCGGCCCCTGAATCCATGAATGGGGGCGGGGATATAGTGTGAAGGAAGCATGATTTATTGTTATGCACGCATAAAGAGTTGATATCACAGACAGTATCCGTTAATTGCATGGAGTTGTGACCGATATTGGTGGACGCCGCTTGACCAAGACGGAGATATCTTCTGAGATGTTAAGTCAGTGTGGCAAACAAGGGTCGCTATCGACAATCAGCGATTAGTGACCAATAAGAGTACAGGCTACAGCGATAAATTGACTGTTACGTTATTCTACGGTTGAATTTTCTTCTAAAATCAAGACCATTTTTGCAGGGAGAGATGACAATCTATACTCCACACCAGCCATTAAGCTGAATTAGCGCATTCAGTTCTCAACTAATTTGAGAGCTTTTTTCGGGCAAAGCTACTAAAGTGAACTGGGTCAAGTGGCATGTGAGTATTGTTCATTTATTGACAGTGTAGATTGAACAACTTTACGCTAATGTTTTATGTGTCTATTGAGTAATGGTAAGTGCCACGAGAGGGAGACTGTTAGTATTAATTAGATAATCGTAGCATAAATAAAAGCGTAAGTACTTGCCTTATGACTTGGACGCATGTCGGTTAATATTGACCGATTTGATGGGCAATAGCAAATTTCTTTATGTTTTTAAAAAGGGATTTCAATAACTATCTCATAATCGTGGTTACACTGCTGAATATGTATCTATATAGTTATTGAAATCCCTGTCATTTAATCCAACACTTAATAATTTTTTGTTGCGTTATTGATTTGGCCAGGTTATGCTTTAAATAAGCCAAACGACAAAAGCAATAACGTTTGCTAATGACGCATGGTGGAGTAATTATATTTATGGGTTGTGTTACTGGTGAAGGCCATAACCTTCAAACGATGCAGATGTTACTTGATTCACAATACTATAAGATGGGTACGAATACCCACAAGGAGGAAATCGATATGCATAATCAACACTTAGATGTTACACGAACGAATTTCAAGATGTTCAAGGCCGGGCGCCGCTGGGTTTTCGCATGTGCAGTATTCTTTTCAGTACTTGGTGCATCGGCATTCGCATCATCCGAAACTGTTAGCGCCGACACTGTAGATACTCCTGCAGCTGCAGTTGTTACCAATAGCGGTAACGAAGCAACTAGCAGCGCTGCAAGTGACCAATCAACTGAAACTACTGCTACTTCATCAGCCGCACCGACCACTGAAACAGCATCTTCCGCAACGAGTGATGCTAGTTCAGCTCCAGCAAAGACGGCTGAAGCTGCCACGGTGGAGGCCACGGACACAACAAGTTCTTCTTCTGCCAGCGACTTGAAAGCGCTTAACGGTGATGCTGCTGCAACTCCTGCTACATCTGCAGCATCAGAAACATCAAGTGCAGCGTCAACGACCGACGCACCTGCTGACACGGCAACCGAGACTACAACCGCTTCAGCAACCACAGAAAATTCAGATGTACAAAACTCAGAAAAGAGTAGTGACGTTGTTGCTGAAACTGCTGTAGTTGAATCAGCAGCTACTAGTGAAACTACGAAGGTAGACGCTGTGGCCGCTCCAGCTCCTGCCGCAGATGAGGCTGTTATGGCCCCACTTGCAGTGGCTGCTGATCCTGAAGGTGGTATTGGTGGTTCATTCTTTGCCAATGGTACTATCACCGCTAGCGGATCCGGAGTAAATGGCCTTAAGAAGAACGCTGACGGGACGTATACCGGTGTTATTACCTTGGACTACAGTGGTTCAACGATTGGGCTTGATGCCACGACGTCTAAATATGTAATTAAGGTGCCTGCAGAATTATCACCTTTAATTCTTCAAGCAGATAAGAGTGATATCACCGGTACGTTTACGGGTGGAATTCTTGGAACACCACACGAATACACCGCCAGTGATTTCACCATTACACAGGATACTGACGGTTCAGCCATCATTACTTTCAGCAACCCGGCAATGCTCACCGTTGCCTACGCTCCCGTTGATATCACTGTCAACTTAAACGTCGGCGATATGGTTAACAAGTCTGGTATGGTCATTGACCCTTCAGACTCCAACTACTCCTTCGATGGGGCTGTGGTTCTGCCAACTTCAATTATTGACTGGGACGTATTCTCAAACTGGGCATCAACTACCGCATTGCAGACTAACCACCTGATGCCTGCTGAGGTGTCTCAAGGCATTCAAAAACCGTACGTGGTTCAACCGGTTGAAGACAACGATACTGTTGTGAGTGGTACCGGTGTCCCTGGAGCTTCTGTGAAGGTTTACAACGAAGACCGGATGACAACACTGGGTATCGGCACGGTTAACTCTAACGGCTACTACAGTGTAACGATTCCACTGCAAAAGCAAGGAACGGTACTCAACGTTACTCAGACGACGGCCGAAGATGGTGAAAGTGACGCAACTACAGTTACGGTTCGCCACGCACCAGTTGAACTGCAGCAACCAACTATCAGTCCGCTATATTCTGGTGAGACTACGGTTTCAGGGGCTGCTAACAATGCTCCAGGAACTCAGATTACGATTACTGATCAGAGTCAAAATGCTCTAGGCTATGGTTACACCGACGCCAACGGACTCTACAGCATCAATATTAATCGTGCACTACGCGCCGGTGAGATTATCAGTGCTGTTGCCTCGAATGGTACGGATAAGAGTGCTCCAGCCGAAAGAGGAGTTCTGGAAACAACAGAAGTTTCCATTGCCGCTCCACATATCAATGATGTGTACGCCGATCAAACAATTGTTACTGGTACCGGCCAAACTGCTGGTGACACGATTACCATCGAAAATTCTGCTCGCCAGGTCATCGGTACTGGTACGGTTAATAGCGATCGCACTTGGAATGTCGGAGTTAACACTATCCTCGAAGAAGGCGACATCATTTACGCCATCGAAAGCGATAACAAGGGCAACGCTAGCCCGGATACAGCCGCGGCTGTTAAAGCTCAGCAAACCGTTACGATTCTCGCTCCAACCGTAACAACGCCAGTTTACAACACCGCAGAGACTGTTCATGGTCAAGGGCACACAGCCAACAACACCATCCGGATCACGGACAACCAAGGTAACGTGATCGGTACTGGGTTGGTTGGTAGTAACCTCAACTACGTGGTCGCATTAACTCGGGCACTGAACACTGGCGAAATCATCTCCGTTGTGGAAACTGACGGTAAGAACACCAGCTCAGCAACCAATGTGACCGTGACTACGCAGACGGCAACTGAAATTCATGCACCAGCGATTGATCGTCCAGTGTACACTACTGATACGACGCTCAAAGGGACAGGGTCAACTGCCGGGAATACAATTGAAATCACGGATTCAAATGATAACGTTGTTGGAACTGGAACCGTTAACACGGACAAGACCTTTACGGTTGAGCTTAATCGCCCACTAATTGAAAATGAATACCTCCTTGTAACTGAAGGTAACGGTACCGTCACAAGTAATCCTGCAGTGGCAGTAGTTACTAAGGAAACAGTGACAACCATTCATGCACCAGCCCTAGATCGCCCAGTGTACACTACTGACACTACAGTTACTGGTACCGGGTCAACTGCCGGCAACACGGTAACAATTGTTGATCAGAATGGCGATACGCTTGGTACGGCCACGGTTGGTAATGATCTTAAATTCACCGTGCCACTGAATAGAGCATTAGTAGAAGGTGATGACCTGCTGGCTACTGAAACAAACGGCACAGTTACAAGTAACCCATCAGTGGCGGTTGTTGAAAAACCAGCGGTTACGGAGATTCATGCACCTGCATTAGATCGCCCAGTGTACACTACTGATACGACAGTAACGGGTAAAGGTTCAACTGCTGGTAACACAATCAGCCTTACTGACCAGAACGGAGCCTCCCTTGGTACCGCCACGGTTAACGATGACCTCACCTTTACAGTTGAATTGACTCGCGCACTGAAGGAAGGCGACGATATTCTTGCTACTGAAAGTAACGGTACTGTTACTAGTAACCCATCAGTAGCAGTGGTTGAAACTCAAGTGACTACTGAGCTTCATGCGCCAGCCTTAGATCGTCCAGTATACGCAAACGCCACAACTGTTACGGGTAAAGGCACGACTGCTGGCAACACGATTAACATTACCGATCAAGATGGTAAGACTGTAGGTACAGCGAAAGTGAATAATGATTTGACTTTCAGCGTACCGCTCAATCGTCAATTGAAGGAAGGCGATGATCTTCTC
Source organism: Lacticaseibacillus pantheris DSM 15945 = JCM 12539 = NBRC 106106 (assembly GCF_001591865.1). Taxonomy (NCBI): domain Bacteria; kingdom Bacillati; phylum Bacillota; class Bacilli; order Lactobacillales; family Lactobacillaceae; genus Lacticaseibacillus; species Lacticaseibacillus pantheris. Next base: position 22,433 of record NZ_BCVS01000006.1, on the reverse strand, counting down.
GCTACTGAAACTGACGGAAATAAGACTAGCAATCCATCTGTTGCAGTTGTACAGGCTGTACCGTCAATCAAGGCACCAACCATCAATGACCTAACCGAAGGAGATACGACGGTTACAGGTACTGGCTCCACACCAGGCAACACTATCATTGTTATCGATAATGCTGGTAACACCATTGGAACTGGCAAAGTTGACGATAATGGCAAGTACAATGTAGCGGTTGACCAACCACTGGTTGGAGGGGATACTATCGCTGTTGAAGAGTCAAATGGTACGCTAACTAGCGCACCAGCAAGTAAGACAGTTAAGGATAAGGAAACGACACCCACTGAGCTTGCCAAACCGACTATTGATCTTACCAGTGTTACTGATGGATCTTCTACCGTAACAGGAACAGTAACAGGAACTGGAGTTGCTGGCAATACCGTCACTGTTAAGAACTCTAGTGGTACAACACTAGGTACAGGAATCGTTGACGACGGCGGTAGCTATAGTGTTCTATTGAATACAAAGCTTAAACCAGGCGACAAAATCTCAGTTACTCAAAGTAAGGGGACTACCGAAAGCCCGGCAGCGAATGCAACTGTACCAACCGCAACAGAAACCACTCTACCTAAGCCTACCAGTGATGGGGTAAGAGGTGGAGCTACACAAATTATTGTTAATGCAGGTCAAAACTCGGAAGGTGGTTATAATGTAGGTAATTTAATCCGAGTTACGAATGGTGACGGGGTTGTAATAGCCGAAGAAGAAATTCCCGCTGATGGTGTTGTTACTATTGATTTACCTGATCAGGCAGTCAAGGGTACTGCATACGCGATTGCGGAAACAAATGCAGATAGGACCGTAAGTTCGCCTTCGTCTATTGTTGTAGTTTCTTAATCGTTATACCTGAATAAAATAGAGAGGCACTCCGCACTGAAGAGCTCAGTACGGAGTGCTTTTTTGAATTATTATACATTTTTCTAAGTGTACTTAGAAAACCGAAATTCCGTCGTACTTTTTACCCGTACTCAGGAGTAATTTCTAAAACGTCGAATTATTTTAAATTGTTGGTGGCGCTTCTTTACGACCAATAGTAAGGCCAATAGAGGTTAATTAAAAGATTTTTTAACTGTCATGTTTTTCTTGATTTTTGGAAAAAGTGGACAGTCAAAAGTTTACGGATAATCCAGTATTCAGCTCCGATTCGGCGTATTATATAGTTATAATTGTCTCATTTTGTGTATTTATACAATTTGTGACTCAAGTGAGGGGGGCGAGGACGTTTATGTACTACGATTTTATGTTGAACTCTGGGGATAGTGCGTGCCTAAGTATCTTGATGCTGCTTGCCAAGGAACCATCGCACAAGGCCAAACGTGAAAGCATTAGTGAGAAATTGGGACTTACTAACTATCACCTTAATAAATACCTTGTGATTATGAATGAGGATTTGGCTACGGTTTCTGAAAACGAACCAAGTTTCATTGATGAAACTACGAAGGGAACCTTTGTCGGCCATAACATTACAACTTTTATTAATCAAAAAATCTATCTATTGTACTTACGGCGATCAAATTTATTTCCTGCCTATGAATTTCGGGCGTTCTATGATCAACAGGACATTAAGATTAGTGTTTATGCACGTGAACATTTCCAAACAGAGTCTACGTTCTACAAAAACGACCGCAAGCTAAAGAAGGAATTAGATGACCATGACTATTACTTGATTGCAGGTGTTAATCAGGATCCTGAGTTTATTTCTCGATTACGGCTTTTTCAGTTTTACTACACAACATTTACTGGTATTGAGAAACCTTTGCCGCAACTAAACCTGATAAGTGATGAGTTGTGTGCTCGACTGGAAGGGCTTTTCCCCGGTGAACTTAACCCGACTCAAGTCGTCAAGTTAGAAACATTGCTCAAGGTTTGGATTCTTCGTCAGCAAAACCACCGATTTATTCAATCTGAATTGCTAGACGATAATTTGAGAGACAGAACTTATCAAACGGTGTACGAAACGTTACAAGACGGTCTAAAAGATCGGCTTCATATAGATACGGCAGAAGCTGATTATATCTTTAGTTTCCTGTTAACCCAAGGCTTCTTAGGATTAAATGATGTTCAGTATGTTGAGCATAACTTTCCGACGGCCACTACTATTTCTAAGAAGTTTGTAGAGATGGTACTCGCAAAAGAGGTTCTAACAGAAAGAACAGATATCCACAGTACTGACTTATACAACCAACTACTTTCAGTAAACCTTCAATTCACAACCTTTTATGTTGAGCCAACGACATTTATTAGTCCGGAACAGGTAACTTTTTTCCGGGATCTTTACCCTACGTTTGACCTAATCATTCGTGATTTCTTGGGGGCGTTGAAACATATGATTTCATTCGATCTAAGTGAACGAATGATTGTTAATTTGTACTTCTCGTACATGTTTTGTTTGATCAACAGTATTCCAACGACGAGTATGAAAGATCGTGTTTTCATTTGCGTTGATTTTTCTGAGGGCCAACTATATACAAACTATGTGATTAAATCATTGAAAGCATTTAATCATGCCCATATCGTGATTCAAAAAAACATAACGGATGATACTGATATCTACATTTCAGATTTTCATTCCATGGAAGTTAGTGCACCACAGGTTATCTGGTTGGATCCACCAACATCGCAAGACTGGTCTGAACTTGCCGACTTAATTTTGGAGATTAAGCATAGGCGCCTGGGTCAATTGTTCCCAAATTATAAGTGGCAAAATGGATAGTATTAACTATTCGGAAAGAAGGCGTTTCGTATGAATTCACCAAGCAAACCTACAAATCAACGTTCATCAGCTGCTTTTTATGGTGTGGGAACAGCATTGGGAGTGATTGTTGCCACTACTATGTTTTTTTCAAATAATTTTAGCTTTTCTACTGTTATTGCCAGCACCACAATCCAAAATGACAATGAAAATCAAAATAGCTCCGATCAATTTGATACCTCAAAAATTGAGTTAGGCACAGGGGATTATGCTTTTCAATCCACAGATGATAGTGTGGTCCAAATTAATGGTAACAGTTCTAATAGTTCTTTTGTTACGAATGTTAAAAACGTGAATGGTAGCGTTATATACAGTGAATCCAGTCAGTTCATTTCTATTTATAATACCGGCGAAGATTTAAGTGGTGCAACATACACTATTACCAACACTAGTAATAGCGCTGTAATTACTAGTGGACGCTTTACACAAGTTAATGTTGGTGGTAACTCGTACTATGCATTGTGCTTGCCAAGCTCAGTTATTCAGGCTGGATTTGATGCTGCACAAACTAGTCAAGGCAAGCTACACATCAATATTACTAATGGCTCCACAAAGACATCGTATCTAACAACTCTTAATATTAAAACCATGTCTAGTACTGCGTCTATCCAATTACCAACAGTGGCGGATACGGAAGATGATCAAAAGGCAAGTACCCATTTTAAAGATCAGACGGGAACAATTATTGATGCCAATAATCAAAAAATTGGGAGCGTGTTCTTAGGCAGTAGTGATATTACTGTTGCTCAGGATGGAACTGATCCAAAAGAGTACACTTATTCCCTTAGCAACTCTGGAGTAGAAAAAGTTAATACGGCTCTTAATACGATTAATCAGAAGGCACTGACTTCTGGTGGTTTGTACTATACTGCTGACACATCTGACACAGGGAAGATTAGTCTTACACCAGCTGCACCGGCCAAAGCGACTCTGGCTATTAAATATGTGGATGACCAGGGCAAAACTGTTAAGACAGATACAGTAAGCGGAAATATTGGTGATAAGGGAAGCTACGCTGCCAAAGCACCTACTGGTTATGCCTTAGCTGATGGTCAGAGTCAGGCTAGCTCCTACACACTAGCCAACTCAACTAATCAGTTGACTATCAAACTCAAGAAAGTTGTGCAGCCTCAGGCTACGTCGTTAACAATTAACTATACTAATACTAATGGTGTCTTGGTTAAAACCGATACAGTAAAAGGCAACGTTGGCGAACAAGGCACCTATACTACCAGTACTCCAAATGGATATGATTTGGCAAAAGGACAGAATAAAACTGTTCCATACACTTTATCGAGCTCAAATAAGCCAATTAATATACAAGTTAACCAGACATCGAATAAAAAGCCAGTAACGCAGAAAATTGATTACGTTGATGAAAATGGAAAAACTATAAAAACAGATACTATCAATGGACTGACAGGTGATTCTGGATCATACAACCTTGTTGTACCATCAGGATACAGGTTAGTTAACAATAACCAAACTCACATTGCGTACACTCTTACTACAAGCGGAACTCCATTATCGGTTGCAATAGAATCAATTACAACGAAATCGTCCGTAGTTAACAACAACCGTGATCATTTGACCACTGCATTCCCAATTATCCCGAGCCACGGTGCTGCTAATTCACAAAAGCAACTTACGGAGTCAAACACGACCATGCGTTCAAAGGGACATCTGTCAACAGCCACGATTATGTATGTTGATGGCGCGACGGGTAGGACTTTAGGTACAGAAATTTTAACCGGTAAAATTGGAGAACGAATAATTTTCGATACCTACAAACAAATAGTTAGTCTTCAACGCGAGGGTTACTATATTGTCCGTGATGACACTATGCGTTTCACTGCAGCCTACTTTACCAATGTACCAATAACTTACCAAGTAGTGCTAGAGCAACAGAGATTGACGAAAGATGATGCTGGTGTGGGACAAACACCACGAACGTCTGACACCACCAGAAAGCATACTAAGCAGTCTGAACCGATTACTAATGCAAGCAGTCATCATAACCATGACGGACACAAACGACGGACTAACCGTACGAAGAAGCAAGATCACAATGAACCAGTCATATTTGACAAGGAAATTGACGCTATCCTCGCATCATCTGGTCGAGGTGGCGGGAATGATGAACCGGACATATCAGAATTGGGTAAATTCTTTATCAGCCTTTCCGGAACCATCAATTTTGGCATCCGAAATAATTAGAACCATTCAGCCGACATGGACTTGTTGGCTGAATGGTTCTTTTGCTATGCTTCTAGTTCGTGTTTAACCCGGTAAACTAACGTATTACTACAACCAGTCGCATGCATAATATCCGTAAGACGTTCATGGTTGGTCACCATTTGTTGAATTTGAAGGTATTTATGCCTGCGTTCTGGATCCTCGCTGTCAGCCGTGTAGAGTTTCTGACCACCGTGGAAGGCACCCCGCTTTTTTGCCAGTTCAATTCCTTGTCGCTGACGTTCTTTGATCTGAGCGCGTTCTTCAGCAGCAAAATACGTCTTCAAAGACACGATTATATCCTCTAGTAGATGACGAGTATTAATGTTTGACACCTCCTCAAACCGTGGCATGTCCAGAACCACTAATTTGGCTCGCTTTACAGATATTCTAAGCATTAGTTGTGACAGCTGCTCAGTGTCGCGACTAAGGCGGTCTAGGCTGATTACAACTAGTTCATCGCCTTCTTTGAGATGCGCCATTGCCGCCGCTAGTTTTGGGCGATCCTGTTCAACACCCGAAACCTTTTCCATAAAAATACAGTCTACCTCTGCATCATGTAGCCTAACCAATTGACGTTCAAGATTTTGATCTCTACTACTAACTCGCGCGTACCCGTACCTCATTATGTAACCTCCTAAATATATATTATTCAGGCTACATCATTTCGGTTTTCTAAGTACACTTAGAAAACTTGTATAATTACATTTCTGCAATCGACTTTTAATGCTTGGTAGTGCTCCTAAATTCAACAGGGTTTTTAGGAGGAGAAGATATGTCAAAACAGGTTATACATGCTCATGACAAATTAGTCGGAGACATGGTCGATCGAAAAAAACATTTCAAGCTTTACAAATCCGGAAAGCAATGGCTGATCGCCGGGGCTGTTGTAGCAAGTCTTACGGGGCTGGGATTCACCTTGAGCGATGGTAATGTCGTTAAAGCCGACACAGTTGATGATTCCGGGGCCGCTGTACAAACCAGCGATGATACGACATCTTCTGCAAGTCTGCAGAAGAAAAATGTAGTACTTAGTCAAAGCAATAGTGCAGCAGATGACACGCAAACAGCCACTACTAACAAGGGTAGTGCTGCACCGTCAAGTGCCAGTTCGTCAAAAACCGACTCGCAAGCAACGAGTCCACAAACACAGTCCAGTGCTGCCTCTAATGCACCGCAGTCTGCACCGGTAGATACAACTAACGCTAAGCCTGTTGCAAGCAGCGCAGCTCAATCAAGTGTTGCCTCTGCATCAGATACAGTTAAGTCTGCAACAACATCTGATGATAATGATAGTGCTCAGCCGATGGCTAACGCAACGCAACCGAATAATACTGACTCTGATGTCCTCAGTAGTCAAAATAATGCAATAACAAAAAACACAGAAACTCACGAAAATGTCGATTCGGCAAAATCATCTACTTCATTAGCTTCAGCTGATATTCAAGATTTAACTAAAGCTATCGGATTGACTGATGCTAAAGCGACACTTGATGGCAATCAAATCACTCTCACTGACTATAGTGGTGACGATCTTTCAAGTACCGATAAAGCTTTAGTTACGTCATATGCCAATTCTAATGGTTTGCAGGCCAGTTATGCACGGGTTGATGCTAAGGCCGTAAAACCTGGGCTTCCAGAATCCACAGGAGGCGTTACCTACACTGATCTTGGGGTTGATGCTGATGGTAATTACGTTTTTGAAGAACAAGCAGATGATCCTACCGATCTAACAGAATTAACTAATTGGTTTTCTGTTAGATCAAAAGTAGGCCAAGAAAATGGGCAAGTAACCAGTGATTTGAGTCAGGCCCAGGTCGGCGTCTTTTTCAGTCACGTTCAATACAATGGTGCAAATAGTACACTTATGAAAGTGTATCCCGATTCCAAAATTGTCGTATTAATGATGAAGGGTGAAGCATTTACCCGTTTTTACTTGGGCTCAAAAATGGTTGTTCAGGCCAACAACAACACATTTGAGAAGAATGACGACGGAACTCTAAAAATAGCCAGTAACGGGGAATACATTCCAGTTGATTCAGCTTCATTAAAGCCATTGACAACAATAGCCGCGGATGCGGTAAAAGCGGGCGGAAGTGCAGTTTACGGATATGAACTAACACCCGAGGAGACAACCGCAATTATTCGAGCTTTGGCCTTTGCAGCGGATAATGGTTTAAATAATCAGGTTCAAGGATCAGATGGCGCTGCACCTGGGAATTCTGCTGGCCTGTATGCCTCTACTAATGGATTTACTGATGACTTAACCTCAAATCAAACCACAGCAACCTATAAAACACTTGATGCTCCAATTAATTCTACCGGCGTAGACTTCGCTGCTAGTGCTAAGGTTCAGATTCAGCGTGTTGATGCTGATGGGAACCCCACTGATAAAGATGGAAACACCGTGGCTGCTGACGATCCGGCATCAATAGTTTTCACAACTGACGTTTCAGTTGAAGGTGGTAAATTGAACAACACCGGGCTGAATGAACTAAGCGCTACAGCAGCTGACTTTCAAGATGATAGTCAAGATGATTTAGCAGAAAAGGATATTAACGTCAGTGATGCTTTGACTACAGCACTTAAAGGTGACGGTACAACTACGTATAAATTAGTTGATACTCAAGCAACTCCTGTTGATGACACCAATCAAAAAGAAGGGTTTTACGATGTTAATGATGATGGAACAGCTAAAATTGCTCTGGACTATAAAACAGCCAAGTCATTGACCAAAACGCCCACCTTGACTTACACGATTACAAAAAACATTGAAACGCCAGTAGCTGATTCTTATATGGTTAACTACGTTGATGAGGATGAAGACAATCGAAAAATTATTCAGGTCAAAGTGATGGTTGATCCAGGTAATCCCCACGCAGTGTATGGAACAACTACCGGCAATGTTGTTAATGATGATGGATCACTTGCACCCGAGATGGGTGTTTCAAGTGCACTTTTTAAAAACTACAACTTCGATTCAAGCAAGATGAGTGAGACCTATCCGGATGGTACTGTCGAACAGGGGGAATCCGATGGACGGTTTGAATTGATCAGAAACACTGAAGCGGGTGCCACATACACAATTCAGTTAACTCACAAGATTACACCAGGCGAAGCAAATGCAACTCAGACCATTAATTATGTTTATGCTGATGGATCACCGGCCTCAAAATCGACCACAACTAGTGTACCGTTTACTATTCAAACGGACGAAGTATTAAAGGCTGCCGGGCAAGATACTTATACCAAAAAAGATGGTACAGTCCTGCAGCAAGTCACTTATACAAACACGAATAATCAGGAAGAATTTGATGCGGTTACCGCACCTACTATCGAAAACGCAACGCCGGATAAACCAAACATTCCAGCTATTAGCACAACTGACGACAATGGTATTCCTACAGATAACACCGAAACCATCACGTATACACCTAATAATCGAACTCCAGTAACTAACCCTAGCGATACTGATCTCAAGAAGATGGTTACTGAAACGGTCAACTACGTAGATGCTAGTGGCGCCACGATTAGTTCCATTAAGGATATTGATAATGTAACCTTCTACCGTACAGCAACAGCCAAAGAAGATGGAAGCAACGATTGGAATTATACTGATTGGACAACTCAACCTAGTGGTGTTTCACAATCAGATGCTGATAAGGAAGGTGTCATTGAAGCGCTGAACCCTGGCTATTTAGCAAGTCCAGAAGGATTCACTTCTAAGTACCTCCGCACTGATGTTGATGGCACACAAAAAGGCACAACCAATACCGACGTTACGTTGGAAGGTACTGATAACAATACTGAAGTTGTACGGACAATTCAGCAAACACCAGTTACCTACACACCAACGAACAACCCGAACAACCTGGAATTAACGCACAAGGTCACTGAAACTGATACTTACGGTGATCCTGTTGGTACCACCTCAACAAAGACCGTCGCAAGTTTCTATCGGACAGCAACGCTTAAGTCTAACGATGCTGATCCATCTAAGGATGATAGTTATGACTACACAGCTTGGACAACTAACGAAAACGGTGTCGCAACGACAGGTGACACATCGGTAACTGTTGGTTCGGCTGAGGATAAGACCCCTACTGGCTACACAGTTAAGGCCACAACCCAGGTTGATGATGCAGCAGCAACCAATGACAATGCTGACGTCACGGTTACTGAAGCAAACGACACGATCAAGCGAAACTTCAACTACGATAAGATGACTGGAACAGTCAACGTTCACTACGTCTACCAGGGTGCAACTGGCGTTAAGTTACAAAAGGATGATATGATCACTGGCGACTACGGTTACGATTATGTACCAGACCTAGACAATGATATAGATAACTTTACGAAGTATGGTGACGGTACGACTGCAGTTACTGATTTGGATGGTAACGAATTAGATGATGCCGATGGCGCACTTAACACGTCGAAGCTACACTTTGTGGGTATTGATGACAACTACGGTTACATGGTCAATGGTATTGCCGATGATACTGGTGTTGACGCCGAATTCGGCACAACCGGACAAGACGTTTGGTTGATCTTTGATGCTGAACCAAAGGCTGGCGAATCAGCTTACGATGTTTGGCATAAGACTCACCAAGGAACTGAAGTCGACTTCTTACAATCATTGAAGGGTAAAGATGGTAAGAGCCCAGTCGTTAATGCGGTTAAATATACGAACGCAGACGGCACGACCGGGACGCAACTGACCATTCGTCAATATAGTGATGACGGCACGAAGTCAACTGATCAAGTGGTTGATATTCCTGATGGTAAGACGCCGACGCTACAAGAACAAACGGATAAAGACGGTAAGGTTACTGGTTACATCATTATGCTTGATGGCAAGCCCGTTGGTGAGGTTAAGAACGGGACTGATGGCATCAACGGTATCAATGGTACTAATGGCGATACGATTCAAACCCGCAAGTATACTGACAACGATGGTAACGAACACACCCTCATCGTCACAATTAGCGGCACGGATGGTTCAATCCACACGCAGATTATTGACGACGGTAAGGATGGTACTAACGGAACCAACGGCGATACAATCCAAACGCGGAAGTATACCGATAACAATGGTAATGAACACACTGCCATTGTGACAATTAGTGGTAAAGATGGTTCAATTCACACCCAGATTGTCGATGACGGGAAAGACGGTACCAACGGAACTAACGGCGATACGATCCAAACGCGGAAGTACACCGACAATGATGGCAACAAGCACACGCTCATCGTCACAATTAGTGGTGCTGATGGTTCAATCCATACCCAGATTGTTGATGATGGTAAAGACGGTGTCACGCCAGTTATTACACCGACAGATAAACTCGATGGTGACGGTAACGTCATTGGTACTACGATTACGATCACAACGCCAGGCTCTGGTAAGGATCCAGAAACATTTGACGTCCTGAATGGTCAAGATGGTAAGACCCCAACCGTTAAGGACAACGGCGATGGCACCTTCACCTTTTATATTGACGGCAAGCCTGTAGGCACGGTGAAGAATGGTGTTGACGGTAAGACCCCAACCATTACGCCGTTGAACGGTACTGATGGTAAAGTTCTTGGCTACACGCTGACAATTGACGGCCAGACTCCGGTTACCGTATTGAACGGTAAGGACGGTATCAACGGAACCAATGGGACTAACGGAACGAATGGTACCAACGGCACAACGCCTATTATTACCACAACACCAACGTTGGACGGTGACGGTAAGGTCATCGGCACAACACTGACTATCACAACGCCAGGCTCCGAGAAGGATCCACAAGTGGTTAATGTTACTAATGGTACTGACGGTGTCGATGGTAAGACACCAAAGGTCACTGACAACGGTAATGGTACCTACACCTTCACAATTGACGGCACACCAGTTGCCACGGTTAAGGATGGTAAAGACGGCATTAACGGCACTAATGGCTCTGTTGTCACGACCGAAACAGTCAAGGATCCTAGTGGTAAAGTCATTGGTTACACGCTACTCATTGACGGTAAGGATTCCGGCACAGTGCTCAACGGCGCCGATGGTAAAAATGGCACTGACGGTAAGAATGGTATCGACGGCGTTTCACCAGTCATCACACCAGAAAAAGACGACGACGGCAACGTTATCGGCTACATGATTACCATGAACGGCGTTGAAACCGGTGAAATTAAGAATGGTAAGGATGGCGTCGATGGTAAGACACCTGAAATCACACCTACTACTGACGGTGACGGCAATGTTACTGGCTACACCATCACAATCGATGGTAAGCCAGGTGTCACCATTAAGAATGGCGTTGATGGTAAGGATGGCATTACGCCGGTCATTACCACTGCGCCAACGACCGATGGTGATGGCAACGTTACTGGCACTAAGATCACAATTACCACACCAGGTTCCAATAAGGATCCACAAGTCATCAACGTCACTAACGGTGTTGATGGTAAAACGCCAGAAGTTACTGACAACGGCGATGGTACCTTTACCCTGACGATTGATGGCAAGCCAGTTGCCACTGTCAAAAATGGTAAGGACGGTAAAGATGGTGTTGACGGTAAGACGCCAACCATCACGCCGCTAACTGGCACTGATGGGACGATTCTTGGTTACACCATGACGATTGACGGTCAAACTCCTGTTACTGTGATGAACGGTAAGGATGGGACCGACGGCAAGGATGGTAAAAACGGCGCAACACCAGTTATAACTCCAGAAACTGACGGTGACGGTCACGTGACGGGCTACACAATCACGCTGAACGGTGTGGACATGGGTGAAGTCAAGAACGGGACGAATGGTGCCGATGGTAAGGACGGCTCAGTCATCACTACCGAGGAAGCCAAGGATCCTAGTGGTAACGTTATTGGTTACACGCTGTTAATTGATGGCAAGCCTTCCGGGACAGTCTACAACGGCTTGAACGGGAAAGACGGTGTCGATGGTAAGGATGGCGTTGACGGTGTTTCGCCAGTCATTACGCCTGAAACTGACGCCGATGGACACGTTACTGGTTACGTCATTACCCTGAACGGTGTAAAGACCGGTGAAATTAAGAACGGTGTTGATGGTGCCGACGGTAAAACGCCTGAAGTTACCCCAACCACTGATGGCAACGGCAATATCACTGGTTACACCATCAGTATTGATGGCAAGATACTGGGAACCGTTAAGAACGGTACCGATGGTAAGGACGGTGTTGATGGTAAAGATGGTGTAACACCAATTATCACAACGACACCTGAGGTTGATGGTGAAGGCAATGTAATTGGTACTACCCTAGTTATCACGACTCCAGGTTCTAGCCAAGCACCACAGGTCATCAATGTGGCTAATGGTAAGGACGGCAAAGATGGTGTCGATGGTAAAACACCTGAAGTCACTGATAACGGTGATGGCACCTACACCCTAACCATTGATGGTAAGCCAGTTGCCACTGTCAAAGATGGTAAGGACGGTAAAGATGGTGTTGACGGTAAAACGCCAACCATTACCCCAATTACTGATACTGACGGTACGGTGCTCGGCTACACGTTGACAATTGACGGCCAGAACCCTATCACCGTGATGAACGGTAAGGACGGCAAAGACGGTAAGGACGGTGCTACACCAGTCATTACGCCTGAAACTGACGGCAACGGGAACACGACTGGCTACACGATCACACTGAATGGTGTGGACATGGGCGAGGTCAAGAACGGTACCGATGGTAAGGACGGTTCAACCGTCACTACTACTGAAGTTAAAGATCCTAGTGGCAAGGTCATCGGTTACACCATCCTTATTGATGGTAAGCCTTCCGGTACGGTGCTGAATGGGATCGACGGCAAGGACGGTAAAGATGGCGTGGACGGCACCTCACCAGCTATTACACCAGTCACGGACGGTAACGGTAACGTTACTGGTTACGCTATTACAATTGATGGCAAACCAGCCGGTGAAATTAAGAACGGTACCGATGGTAAGACACCTGAATTCACGCCAATCACTGATGAAAATGGCAAGACTACGGGTTACACCATCACCATTGATGGTAAGACAGTCGGTACTGTGCACAACGGTAAAGACGGCGTGGACGGCAAGACGCCGATTATCTCCACTACGCCAGATGTTGATTCTGATGGTAAAACCATTGGCACCATCATCACTATCACGACACCAGGCTCTGAAGACCCAACACAGGTCATCACGGTGCACAACGGTAAAGATGGGAACGATGGTAAGACGCCAGAAGTCACTGATAATGGTGATGGCACCATCACGATTCATATCGATGGTCAAACTGATAAGACCATTCGGGTCAAAGGTGACAAAGGCGATAAGGGCGACAATGGTCAAGACGCCAAAATTACTGATCATTACACTGACGAGGACGGCAACACGGTACTTGTCTTCGCTGATGGCACTGAAGTTAAGGTTGCCAAGGGTGATAAAGGTGACAAGGGTGACGACGGTAAAGATGCCACAATCACCGACCATTATACCGATGAGGATGGCAACACGGTCATCGTCTTCAGCGATGGTTCCAAGGTCAAGGTTGCTAAAGGCAATGATGGCAAGGACGGCGCTGATGGTAAGGATGCTAAGGTTACCGATCATTACACTGACCAAGACGGCAACACGGTACTCGTCTTCGGTGACGGCACCAAGGTTACGGTTGCTAAGGGTGATAAAGGCGATAAAGGTGACAAGGGTGACGACGGCAAGGACGCTGAAATCGTTTCTGAAACTAAGAACGGTGATGGCAGTATTGTCCTAGTCTTCGGTGACGGCAAGACCTTGACGATCCCAGCCGGTTCCAACGGCTCGGATGGTAGCAACGGTTCTGACGGTGCCTCTGGTAATACACCTGACATCAATATCAACAACAACAATAACAATAACAACAATAATTCGAACAACGGTGGCAACATCAACATCAATACTGATGGCGATGATGGCAACAAGGGTTCTGATGGTGCATCGGGTGATACTAACACGACTACGACCGGAGGCTCAAAGACCACCAACACTACTGACAACGGTGGTGGTTCGGATAAAGGTACTGGCACGACGATCACTAATGAAGGCGGTGACGGTGGTAATGCCACGAACGGCAATAACACTCAAACCAACAATAATGGTGGTGGCAGCAATGGTACCGACGGTAGTAACGGTGCCGATGGCAACAACGGTACTGATGGTGACAACAATGGGGCGCCAGACACTGACAACAACGGCGGCGTAGATGGCGGCAACAATAACACGACCGACAATGGTGGCAATGGCGGTGACCACACCACTACTACAACTGACAACGGCGGTAACGGCGGTGATCACACAACTACCACAACCGATAACGGCGGCAACGGTGGCGATCACACCACTACTACAACCGACAATGGTGGTAACGGTGGTGATCACACAACTACGACGACCGACAACGGCGGTAACGGTGGTAGCAAGACTGGTACCGATGGTGGTTCGCCACGTGGCACGCTGCCAAACACCGGGAACTTTGGTGGTAACGGCGGTAACAACAACGGTACTGACGGTGCAACGACGGTCGGTCTGGCCTACAACGGTAACAACAATGGTAATGGCGGTAACACCACTACGACCAGCACCATGACCTCTGCCGGACGCGTGGTTGCCTCTGGAGCTATGACTGGCAACGCAGTTGCGGCCCGGACACTGCCACAAACCGGTGATGATTCGGACAATGAATTTGTTGTTCTGGGTCTTGGATTAACCGCAGCGGCTGCTTCCATGGCTTACGCCTTTGCTAGTCGCAAACGTCGTGAAGACGACGATGGCGAGGGTCTGTACTAGAAATAGGGTTACTTTCCACCCGATGAATGTTTTCTGACAGAGATCCCCCCTCAATCGAAAATATATGATGTACCAGACAGCTCGCTACAGACTTCGCGGTAAGAACTAGGCAGACTGCACAGCTGAATCAATGGCTGTGCAGTTTGTCGTACATAGGGACTTTGATCCCACATATAGCTTCACTAATTCATAGTCCGGAACTTAATTCCGGACACATACATATAGCTCGTTGAGGGCTAAACAATCACTACTTTGGAGGAGAGCACATGAACAAACGCATTAGCATCATCTTACCCGTGAACAACGTTGAGGAGAGCGACCTGAGTATCCCCATCTCGTCGATCAACAACCAGATTGGCATTGATTTTCATGATGTCGAGTTGCTACTAATTGATAATGGCCCCTATAAATTGGAACATCCAGAATTCTTTGACCTATTCCGCAACGTTGACCTGCGTTACCTGATTACGGATCAGGTAATGGAGAGTAATAGTGCCATCCAGTTCGGCATTGACGCGGCCCAGGGCGATTACGTGACCATTCTGGAACCAAATAATCAGTTGCACCAAGCCCCAACACTACAAGGCTACTTCACGATGAGTGATGCCCACCCGGATGCAGATTCGATCAATGGGATTGTTACCACTCAGTACTTTGATAAGCAGCGGGTGGCCCACTATCAAGTTGGCCGGATGGTCCAGAGTATCGCTGGTCGCTGGATCAAGCGCAGTTTCTTGCAAGACAATCAGATCCGGTTCAAGGACGACTTTGGGCCCTACGCCGAAGAATACGTGAGTCGGTTGGTGAACAAGCTCTCGAACGACGCTGTCGATTTAGACGACTACGGGGTCATGAAGTTTATGAGCCGGGCATTGCCAAATAATAATGCGCTACAGGCGCCAATTAACGTGACCTGGATGAAGATGATGTCACTGTACTTCCAGCAATTACAGAATGCCGACCAAGTGGCCTACATGAACGAATTCGCGAAGTTCACTATCCGCTTTTACACGCAGCTGAAATCGGTACCGGTTGCCGACCGGTCGAGTCTCCAAAGCATCATGAAGACGATTGTTGGTACCAACGCACTAGCCTGGGCGCCTACCCTGGCCTACGTGAAGCAGGTGCGGGCCAAGGATCAATCACCCGCCGCGCCATGGAATGCCGAAGCGCAGCAGTTTGATAACTATCTGAATGGCCTGAGTCAACATTTGAATGCATATGGCCTACAGATGAACATTAACCAAGAGAGGAGCTGATTCCCATGCAGAAGCAAGTTTCCATCATCGTGCCGTTTCATGGCGAGACCGAAGCCCAACTAGGGATTTGCTTGTCGTCCATTAACAATCAGATTGGTATCGATTTTAAACAGGTCGAGGTTATCTTGATTGGCGATGGTGGCCTAAAGGTTGATGATCAAGATCCCTTTCCCTACCTCGCTAATTTAGATATCAAAATTTACGAGTACGACGTCGTTAAAGGCCCTGGTTTTGCCCGCTCGATGGGCATGTTTATGGCTACCGGCAAGTACTTTATGTTTGTGGACGCCGATGATCAGCTACATTACGTGGGCGCGTTACTGGACTTCTTTAATGCCATTAAACATGGAGACCATCAGGTAATTATTGGCCGTTATATTAACCAAATACGCAATGATCAGGGTGATTTTAAGTACTACACCCACGGCTATAACGATTGGAATGTGGCCTACGCCAAATGGTTTAATCGCGATTACCTAGATTCAATCAAGCTGTCATGGAGTGAACGTCTGCAAGTACACGAAGACACTTACTTTGTCAGCACGGCCTGTGAATTGGCAACAGATATTGCGACCTTCAATCCCATTGTCTACACCCACTTGTGGAACGAGCATTCTATCACTCACGAGGATGACGGTCAAAAAGTTCACCGCCAACTAGATCAATGGGTATTCGCAAAACGTCTGTATCTCGGCAAGATTGCGAAGTACCGGCCAGAGAACCTTACGGCCGATTACTTGGACTACATGGCCGACATTTACCTGCGGTATCAAGCATCCCCACCGCTCGACGCTCAAGCCTTCCGGAAGGAACACAACCAGCTATTCTTTGAATTTGCCGATCAGTGGGAACAAATCAAAGATAATATGCCAGATGCCGTCAATGCACGGATTCAGGGCAATATCCGCTATCGTTCCTTCACCACCAAGGGCTTGGGTAAATTTATCGAGTCACAAGATGCTGTACTACAAGAACATGCCGCCCAGGTACGATAGGTAGTTTCCTAGAGGGCAGCATATCCTGAAGAAAGGAGGTGCCCGGTCATGAGCAGTAAGGATGGTAATTTAGAAACAGCACTACGTCCATCGATGCTTGCTGATCTCACTGACCAACAGTTTGGAGAGTTAACAGTCAAGCAACGTTTGGGATTGGACGATGGGGGCATTCAGATATGGTTATGTCAGTGTTCGTGTGGGCAAACGGTCATCATTACGCAAACGCACCTACTTAGTGGCAAAACAAAGCACTGTGCTTCAGCCGTGCACCATAAGCGTCTGATTAACCTAACGGGACGACGATTTGGCCGCCTAACGGTGCTCCGCCAGGCCCCACAGACATCATCTAGTGGGAATGCACGCTGGCTCTGCAAGTGTGATTGTGGTAATTATACCGAAGTTGATAGTTACAACTTGCGCCATGGCGTTACCAAGAGCTGCGGATGTTTGCGGATCGAGAACTCACGAAAATTGACGCAGCATAATGACGGATTTAGGAAACACATGGGTAATGTACAAGCATTGAAGAATGATGAAGGAATTTATATCAGCTCGGTAAATCTATCGAAACGTAACCACACAGGCGTCATTGGGGTCTCTTATGACAAAAGCAGTGACCGCTGGGTGGCTCGGCTGAGGTTTCACAGCCGGTACGTTTTAAACAAGACCTGCAAGACATTCGAAGAGGCCGCAGAGTTGCGCCACGCTGCTGAACGACAGTATTTGGGGAAAAGTAATTAATGGGTTTGTCGGAATTAGGCAAGTATGTAGGACGATCTTTGGAGGAACAGCTATGGTTAAAGCGATCGATATGACCGGCCGTAAATTTGGCCGACTAACGGTACTGCGTCGGGGTGGATTAGCCGTTAACGGGAATGCAATGTGGGTTTGCCAATGTGAATGCGGCAACGTTTGTACAGTCAATAGTTACAACTTACGGCGTGGCGTAACTAAAAGTTGTGGGTGCTTGGCCCGTGAATTATCACGGAAGCGATTGATTAAACAAAAGCAAGAATGGCAAGCCAACCACCAGAACTTTATGCACGACGCAGCATCTTACCACCAGATTCGTGCGAACAACCAGACTGGTGTGGTGGGTGTTTCTAGAATGACCGACTCCAATCTCTGGTGTGCGCGACTCATGGTGCACGGCAAGTTGGTGTTGAATCGAGTCTTTTATCACTTCACGGACGCTGTAGAGGCTCGCATGGCGGCCGAGCGCGAGTACCTGCCGGCCAAGGCTTGGCAGTTTGTAGTCTTTGAGCACACACCACGACAGCAAACACGTCACGTTGTCATCAACGATGGCTATGGCGTGCAGTAATAGTTAAGTAATGGATTGGGTAGCGGGTTGGTATTACTACGAAAAGTTGATGATGGTGTCTAACGCCATCAAGCAGGAGTGAACGCTTATGAGCGAGCAAGACCACACAGCGTTGGAAACTGTGAGGAAAGATTTGGGGAACTGGCGAACTTTTCGCCGCATGATCAGGCTACCTGGGCGGGTTCCAGTGGGTTTGATTTACGTCGTGACCGTGATTTTGGGTGCATTGTTATTGGGTAAACTGCTCCTATTGAATCACACGATGGAAGTCGCGGTGTTACAGGTGTTGTTATTAGTTGGCGTAGCGTTAGTTGATCAACCGGTAATGCTGGGGATGTGGTTGTACGCCGTGTTGGCGTTCATCTGTTTATTAATTGTGTCGGTTACCCTCTACTGGTGGCGGCACCGCCAGATTGCCCGTCTGTATCGGGATTGGGTTGACGGCACCAATACCGTCGATGTCGTGTACTTGGAACCATTAGTAGGTGATTTAGTGTTGGTTTACACAGCCAAAACCGTTCCCACAGCGGTGTTACCAGTCGCATTAGCCCGTGAGGCGGATGAGATTAATACTTCACGGTTGGCGTTTCGGCTTAACTGGCAGCGAACGTTGCAATCAATCTCAGCCAGGCAATTTATTAGCCGTGATGATATTTTGGCACGTGTCATTAGCGTGACTCGGCCCTTTGGCGCGGTCGCACCAGTTGATGTGACCACGAGTAACGTACAACATTACGTTGGTTTGATGAACGTCGCGGGTGGTCAAGTCACTTTGGCTGTGGGGATTCAATGGCATAATCGCACCGTCTTTTTTAAGGCGCATCGGCACGTAAAAATGGCACGGTTAGTGGTCAAAGCGGCAGAGGGCCGGACTAACGTGTAGGGGGACTAGTGGTCGAATTAACAGGGTACTGAGATAAGTTAACATACCGGACAGTTGGGGACTGAACGGTATTCGGTGGGGAGGCTACAGTTCGGCGTACTGTAGAAAAAAAGTGGGGGATGTTGATTGCAATGTTGGGGATGAAGCGGCAGCTGGAGTTTAATCAAGTGCGGGTACGCGCACAGTTCCGCCAGTGGTCAGCAAGATTGATGCGGTTGGGTATCAGTGAACAAGCGGTTAGCCAGTGGTCGGATGCCTGGATGGAGGCCTTCAGGGTGGCCGCGGCGATTACCAACCGTCAATTAGACGCGGGACGTGTTACGGGTCGACAAGATAACACACGGCAGTTGCTACGGACAACCCTGAGCTTTGACGAATTCTCTGTGTATTTTTTATTTAACGTCGACCGTATTCGGCACTATCTAATTCAAACGCAGCGAAGTATCGATACTTTACCGGCGTATTTATTACGGCAGTTGGTTGGTAGGGTGCCAATATCTGAAAGCCAGTTGGTCAACTTTGGCAACGGCCCCATTATCGCAATTGACTGGGCTGCTGGTGATTCACAGTTACTCATGGTGAGTGGGTTTCAGACGATGGCGGACTGCATGGATCAAAGCGAAATGCCGTTGTATTGCCTTAGCTTTAGCGAGGTGCTTGCCAGTGGTGCGTTACAAACCGAATATGAAAAGTGTATGTACCTATTTTTGGGCCAGGCCGCGTTGTGGCAACGTAGTAACGACGTCGATATGGTCGAGCGGGTGTTAACCGGAACGTACGCGGCGGATGTGCTGAAAAATTTGGGGGCATAGCGGGAGTCTCCGGCAGGTAAAGGTACGGAATAGACGGTTTTAGCAATGGATGAGTTTCATCCCCAAAATAAAGCGGGCTATCAATAAGCACATACTTGCAAGTGCTCGTTGATAGCCCGCTTTAGACGCAAAAAAATGGCACCACTAAGTCAAACTTTTTGGTGTGGCTGAGTAAGCGAGTTCGGTTACAACACCGGCCCGGCTGACAATTAAACCTGACGCTGTTAACAACAAAACTTCCTCACCCCCGTTCACTTTGCCCGCGCGGAATGTTACATTGGGGTAAACGACGTGAAGGGGCTTACATTATGGGTAACAAAATTGCAAGTATTACGGTGGATTCGCAGCGGTTACCGCTGGCGGAGCCGTTTACCACGGCGCAGCACACCGTAACGCAGCTGGAAGCAATGGTCGTACGCATTCAGTTGGATAACGGGCTGACCGGTATTGGCGCGTCGAGTCCGAACGCCATCGTGACGGGCGACACGATGGGCACCATGCAGTCGGCGGTTCGTGAGGGGATCACGCCGACGATTATTGGTGCGGACATCGATGACTGGGAGGCCCTGCTAGCGTTGGTACAAAGCAGCATCCGCAACAACTCGGCGGCCAAGGCGGCGGTGGAAATTGCTTTGTACCACCTCCGTTCCCAGCAGTTCGACACCTCGCTCGTCCAGCTGCTGGGCGGCTCTGGGGTGACCATTCAGACTGACTACACGATTGGTATCGCGGACACGGAGCACATGGTGGCCAAGGCCCGCACGTTGGCGGACAAGGGCTTTGCGGCGTTCAAAATCAAAGTTGGGGGCGCCGACCTCGACACGGACCTTGAACGGGTGCGGGCAATCGCCAACGCTGTCGGCGGCTTAACGCCGCTTCGCCTGGACGCCAACCAGGGTTGGACGCCCAAGCAGGCCATCCACGCCATTAACCGTTTTGCGGACCTGGATCTAAACATTCAGTTTGTGGAGCAACCCGTGCGTGCTGATGATTTGGACGGTTTGGCCCACGTTACGGCCAATGTTGGCCTACCGGTGATGGCGGATGAGGCGGTGCACACTTACCGTGATGCTTTGCGGTTGGTTAACATGCACGCGTGCGACCTCATCAACATTAAACTGATGAAGACAGGTGGCTTATCGCAGGCAACCAAGATTGCAGAGTTGTGCGCGGGCTACGGAATTGACTGTATGGTCGGCTGTATGATTGAGGCGCCGATCAGCTTGGCGGCCGCCGTCGCCTTTGCCTCCGCGCACGCCAACGTGCAGTACGTCGACCTGGACGCGGCGTACATGATTGCGCCCGACGCCGACGTGCAGACGCCGGGTTACGCGGTGGACGGCAGTTACCTCACGCCCATCACGGTCGACGATTAGCGTTCGGGCGGTGGGTGCAAAGTAAGCCGGGGGAACGCCGTCACGTGGGTGTACGTGACGATGTTACCCGGTAAATGGCGATTCCCGGCCTACGAAAATGGACCAGCAGAAACCCCTGAGTACGGGATTTTCTCTGGTCCATTTTGCGTTGGTAGAGTTGCCGCTACTTTGCGCTGGTTAGTATGTTTGGGCGTCGAAGCGGTTGTAATACCAGAGGTAGTAGCGCATGGTTTCCTCGCTGAAGGAAATCTTGGTGACACTGGTGTTGTCCGGTTCGGGGATGCTCATGGGTTCGGTGCTCTTGGTGGCGACGAGCGTGGCGGCTTTGATGGTAAACCCGTGGGACACCACGATGATGTTGTCGGTCGGATGGCTAGCGGCCATGTCGTGCATGAAGTCGTTGACGCGGGCGTTGACGTGGGCAAACGTCTCCCCGTCGTGGGCGAGCTGCGCATAGTCGGGGAGCACGTCGTGGAGGAGGGGATCGAAGACGGAGGGGTGCTCAGCCTCAAGCTGGGCGTTAGGTTGGCCGTCCCAGGAGCCGTAAGAAATTTCCAGCAGGCGCTTGTCGGTGGTGAGCGGTAGGCGCGCCGTGTCGTTGAGAATTAGCGCCGTCTCGCGGGTACGGTCGAGGGGACTGATAATGATCTGGTCGGCAAAGCTGATATCGAATTGTCGGTGCAGGTGTTCTGCTTGGGCCTCACCGACGCTGTTTAGGTGGGTCATATCGTCGTTAATGGTACCTTGTTTAAGGCCGAGCGCATTGGCGACGGTTTGTCCGTGGCGGACGAAGTAAAAGGTGGTCATGAGGTCCTCGTTTCTGAACTGTACGTTATTTGTTGGGCATATTATCGCATACCGCGTTGATGGTTGTCAGCTACGGATTAATATTTTGGGAGTTGGCGGTTCTGGCCGGTGCGGGTGCCGTGGGG
>NZ_BCVS01000005.1:0-60232 GCF_001591865.1 Lacticaseibacillus pantheris DSM 15945 = JCM 12539 = NBRC 106106 | reverse complement strand
GGCCCGACCGACGCGGCCTCCCCAACCACGTCTCCGGACACGACGCCTCGTCGCAAAAGCCGCCTGCGGGTTCTCGCTACATTGTGGTTGCGTCTACTATGTCCACAAGCCTTCGTGCACAGTTTGTCAGATTTTACCTGTTGGTGTAGTTATATTAGATCTCGTTTCTGCCTACAATGCTGGGTAACCACTAATCTATGGGAGGATACTCGAAGTAACGAGTGCCGGCAAAGGGATGGTGGGGTGGAGGCGTCGTGTCCGGAGACGTGGTTGCTGCGGCCCCAGAGCGCTGTTCGAGCGCAGCGAGTTACAGCGGCAAATCTTGGAGACAAAGTGGTTTTTCTTTGGCTCCGAGATTCGCGGGAAGCCCGGCACGGGCTGGAGCGTGCGGGTGTAGCAATCACGGCATAGGGCACGTAAGCCGCAACCCCACCGTCCCTTTGCCAGCACGGATGTAAAGGGATCAATGTACAAACCCCCGTCAGATGATATAGTTAATTACAGTTATTGCGTAATATCTCAGAATGAGGAGACCCTGCCATGCCCGCCTGTAATCGTCCCGATGAAGTTCTTGCCCTGCACGTTCTTCAGCAGTACGCGCCAATACGTTATGCCCATGCATTGCACGCCGACCGCCCGGATATCTGGTGCTTGCGGCCGTCTATTGGCGTGGAGGTCACATGGGGGTACGCCAACCACATTTTGGCGCAGCTCGGTTTGAACTCGGCGCGGGATCCTCACGATGCGTTGCTGCGGTACCACAGCCAGTACCAGATGCCCTTTGCTGACCGCACCGGCCGGGCCTTTGAGTACCTGGAGGCGAACGGTACCATTGACCGGAACATTGAGCCGCCCGCCCACCTGGGTAGCGGCAACGACATGCTGTTCGCATACCGGCGCAAAGTCGCGAAGGCACACCAATACCGTCAGTTTGCCGAAATGAACCTGTTTCTGCACATCTTTCCCACAACCGATGACGAGGTGCGGCGATTTGCCGCGGCTGCAACAGAGCTCGCCCGCCGGCCCGTTCTGCGGACTGTTTACTGCTACGACGGGCGCACGCTGTGGGTCGTGGATTTGATGCGCGGGATGATTAGCCATGCGGAAGTGGTGGTGTCCAACTAGCCCCCTGGCAAGGTGAACGTAAAAATCGCGGTACCGGAATTAGTCCGATACCGCGATTTTACTGTCTAATTCACATCCACGTCAGTCCCCAACAGCTTGGGCCGGCCCAACCAGTAGCCCTGGATGACGTCACAAGGGTACTTACTGGTGATGGCGTCAAGCTCGATTTGAGTTTCGATACCCTCAATTGCGATGGCCTTGTGGTGTTCCTTGGCCTCGTTGTACCACATCGATAGGATTGGCTCGATTTCACGGAAGGTTTTGCACGGCCGAAAGTCTTGGCAGGCAAACTTGAACTCCGCGACATCGTCCTCCATGCCTTTAATGAGGTTCGGATTGTTTTGCCCCACACCGACGTCGTCCACGCACACTAGGAGGTTGTGTGCGTGGAAGCGGCGGGCCGCAGCCTGGATATCGGCCACAGAAACGTCGGGGTCGCGGCGCTCCGTCAGCTCGGTGAAGATATTAATCTTGGTGCGCGCCTGGATCCGTGCAACCATGTCCATGAATGCAGGATCGATAAATTGCCGCTCTTCCAGGTTGAAGGAAAGTAGGCGAATTGAGGATGACATAGTATCAACAATATTGCCTAGTAGATCGCCAATTGCGTCGGCCGTAATGGCGTTAAAATCTTCCGGCAGCACCCATTTGCCGTTCTTTCGTTCACGGATAAAAAGTTCATAGCCAATTGGTAGGCGGCTGGATCCGTCGCCCACGAACTTGGGTTGCCCAAAAAATCGGTACATAACGTGCCCTCCCAGTAAACCGCTCAAAAATATAAAAAACGACCCGTGCATGGTCTTTCACATGTGCGGGTCGTGTGCTACGTTACCGTAGCCTGAGCAGGTTGTTATTCGCGTTATTTCACAATCGGAATATCGATTGCCTGATTAATTACGTTAACTTTAATTTAGCAAAGTCGTAGCCCAATGGCAATAGCCTTCGATAAAATTTGGTTGGGAAATCAGCCATGTGATGTGTCAATACACCCACTCCACACCTGTTGTTATAAAAAGGGTTTAACTATTGGGACGGTGCCGTAATCGTGCCGAGTTTGTGCTCTTGTGCGTTAGTCGTGAAGCGTGAACTGTAACTTCATCCGCGGTGCGGCTAGCTTGAGCATCTGGCCGAGCAACTTGGTTGAGTTCTTAACGTTGATGGCGGCCATTTCATCGTTGACGGATGCCAAGTAACTTTGCAGGTCGTCCTGGTCGGCAGCCGCCGCATCGGCTTTGATTTCGAGGTTGCGCGCCGCAGCCGTCGTGTTCTCTTCGTAGAGGTTTTCGAAGTCTTCGAAGAGGGCGAAGTCGGTGTCACCAAAGATAGCCAGTGTGTTGGCCAGCCAGTACATGTTAGCGGGGTCAAACTCACCGGTCGTGTTCTTGTATGGGGCTGGCGTGTCGTTAACGTTGGCGTAGAACGGCAGGACGGAGTTGAACGTGTTTGGGCCAAAGGCGAGCCAGTGAACGCCGGCGATGGCGGCAGGTACGTCGTTGCGGATTTGGAGGATGTGCAATTCCTGGTTACGGTTGATCCCAATCGGCCGGTACAGCTTCTTTTCCGCATCAGTCCCGGTAGTACCGTAAACATCGTAAGGCGTGTTCTGGTAGTGGGAGCTGAGGACGAACTTAACGTCCTCGATGCTAATTTTGCGGTCGGTCCGGCAGATGAACGGCAGGTCCTGGTCAATCGGCGTGGTGTCGAATTCAGGATTGAAGTACTTCTGGCCGTACCATGCGCGGGGGTTGTTGTAGCGCGTGTCCTTGATGGTGGCAGAACCAAAGATGTGGCGGAGGTCGTAGCCTTCACGGTCGGGGTTGAGGTGGTGCTGCTCAATCAGGTCCTGGAGGTCAGCGCTGGCCATGTAGTTTTCATGGTCGTCAAAGTCGAAGTCGTCGATGTTAAAGCGGTTTGGTGCCACTACGTAAGCGTCGTCGGGAATACGGACAGCGGCCCAGTGATGACCGGCGATACTTTCGAACCACCATACTTCATTGTTGTCGGAGAAGCCAATTCCGTTGGTCTCATAGGTACCATACTTTTCCAGCAGGCTACCGAGGCGTTCGACCCCTTCGCGGGCGCTGTGGATGTATGGCAAAGTGATGGTTGGCATGTCTTCTTCACCGATACCTTCGTCAACCAGTGGGTCCACACCGAGGATACGGCTATTGGTCGTGATGGTTTCGGTGGAAGTCATTGCGACGTTATCGCTGTTAATACCAGCGGCTGCCCAGAGCCCGTGGCCGTCGACGGCTTCTGGTGTAGAGGTGTACTGGAGCGGGTTGTCAGGCAGGTCGATGTTGAACTTGCTGAGCACGGACTGGTAGTGGCGAGGTTGGTCTTCGGGACGAACCACGACGAACTTTTGTGGGTGCAGCGGTTCGTTGCCGTCTTCGTTACGGGCGATGATGGTGGAACCGTCAATTGATGCGTCTTTGCCGACCAGAATGGTGGTACAGGAACCCTTGATGTGTTTGGACATGAGATTACCTCTTTCTGTTTGTATGATGAGTTAATTGTATAGCTTGTGGTGGGGAAAGGCCAATTCGGAAAGTTAAATTTGAACGTGATTAAACTAATGGTGAGTGGGATGTATGTTAGTGGACAGCCGCACACCAACATTAACGAAACTAAGCGTCGGACGGAGCCGTTACAGTAACAACATCCAGTCCTTGGTTAATGCCCGCGCCTTGTTGTGTTGACTGTCGTATTGGTAACGACTCTCAACCTCATTGATGATCATGGCACGAATGCGTTGATGCTGAGCCCAATAGTCATACTCACGCCCGCGTGGAGGTGCAGGCAGATTATTGACGTCTAGGAACGGCAATTTAAGCTGCTGGCCCCAGTTGGCGTGATGATAAAGTGTGGCGGTCTGATGAAGTAGGGGGTTCAGTAATTCCTCGCCCATGCTGGTAGTGAACTCAATTAAGCGGGTGAGGCGCTGTTGGCACAACCCAATTTTTACGCACAACCGGCGTTCGTAATATTGGCCATTGCGGAACCGTGCGGGTGACCACCACGCTGCACGCAATCGGTGAATGTTAAACCAGGGCTGTGCACGTGACTGGTCAACGCCCATGGCCAGAAAACCATCATGGTCGCTAGTCCACGCCGTCATCATTTCGATTCGTGGGCAAATATCCCTAAAGAGTTCGGGATTTCCAAGTGCCCAAAGCATCGGTTTATTTAGTCCGTGTACATACCTGGTACGGTCGATTAAGTTGTTGCTGCGCTGCGAGCTGACATAAATCTGACTAGATTCATGGATCAACAGGCTGCGATATCCACTGCTTGGGGCAGCAGGGATGATTGCAGCAATATCGGACGTCAGGTAACACAGTGGCCAAGAGGGCAACTCTACAGGTAGAGTTGCCAGGTAATCGGTCGAATGGCCACCGATATAAAAATGTTGATTCATAAATCACCGCACCTCGTTTTTTGAAAAGTGGTAGGGTGCGGCTGTCCACGCAATTATTGTAGGATATGCGCCCGGCACGAACAAACGTTTGTGCGTATTTTTCCGATATATGACCATTTAACTTTGCGTGTTCTGTGATTCGCCACAGGTTATACTTTATGTTGGTGTATAACCGAATGAAGCAAATATTTTGATTGTTTTAATAGCAATTACCAAGTGATATACTGCATGTTGATTGAATTCACAGACCGTAAAGTTAGAATGGAGTCGCCATGGAGCAATTTGATGAAACAAGTGCAAATTCACAAGACGAATTGCTTGCTGAAATAATTAAAAAAATCACTTTAGATAAGTCTGATGATTCGGTTCATCAGCAAAATGTTCGTTGGAAGAAAGTCCAGGACGAGTATTTGGTTAAGACTTTCGATTCTGACTTTCTAGGCTATAATGAATATTTTCATTCATTTGCTGCATTACGAACAACACTAGCGTTAAAGAAAACTAATTAAATGCCACGCCTTACTTCACCTTTTGCAGGTCAAGTAGGGCGTGGCTATTTAATTGATTTTTTGGAAAAGTATTTGGGAATCATCTTCGATATACGCGCTAACGTTTTCGGGTTGTAGGAAGCCAGTCTTTAACTCCATTACATTTGCCATGCCAGCGGCCATACCGTACTTAACGGTTCTAAGATCGCCAAGACCCTGACTAATTGCGAAGAGCATGCCGCCCACTGTAGAATCTCCTGCCCCCTCAGTGTTAACTGCGTTTAGAGACCGGGTTTTAACAACGTAGAACTGTGGGTTTGCGGTGCCGACTTTAATTGCCGCTCCAGTACTACCCAGTGAAACCACTACTATGGGGATACGCGCCAGGCGTTGGTTGTGTAAGGCAGCAATTGCGTCCCGAGGATTTTCACTAATATGCTCACCAGTTAGTTCTCCTAGTTCATCATTATTTGGTTTGATGATATCCGGAATGAAATTACCACTAATTGTATCCCGTAGTGCTTGCCCAGACGTGTCTAGGATAATTTTTGAGTTAGGGGATATTTCCCGTATTGTTTGTATTATTTGTGAATATGCGTCGATAGGAGAATTTGGCGGTAGTGAACCGTTAATGGAAACGGCATCAAGCTCATCTAGGGATCGGATCATGTTTAAAAGCTCTTGAAGTTGATCTTCGGAAACCGGGTCACCGTTTTCGTTTAGTTCGGTTTTCGTGCCATTTTGGTCGATAATTGTATAGCAGAGCCTAGTTCTTCCGGGACGGGCAATAAATTTGTGAGTTACCTCATAGTTAGCAAGGTCGTCCAAGATTAGCTGACCGTTTTGCTCACCCACAAATCCTGTGGCAACTACGTTATTGTTGTTTTGACCTGATAGAATTGAGGCTACTCTGGCTGCGTTAATCCCCTTACCGCCAACAACCTGTTTATGACTAGTTTCACGGTTTGTTTTGCCGGCATCAAATGAAAGCGTGTGGTAAATCATATCGATTGATGGGTTGGCTGTGATTGTTAGAATCATTCCGTTACCTTCTTTCCGATGAGGACTTCAGTGAATTGTTTATAGTATTTAGCTTCTTCTCGTGAAATACCCGAATCAGTAATTAATCCGGTAACATCGCTTAGTGAAAGGAAGTTGTAGCGGTCGGCTTTTCCAAGCTTAGTGTGGTCACATACGATATATTTACGTTTTGCACGACTAACGGCTGCTCGTTGAACATTTCCTTCAGCAAAATTTGAGGTTGTTGCGCCTCCTTCCCAAATACCGTTGGTGCTAATAAAAGCAACATCAAACACAAAATTTGAAAGGGAGTTTTCGGCAATTGTTCCGACAAACTCGTTCGTAGTCTTGTGGTAAACACCACCTGTAAGGGTGACGTCCATATCTTTATCAGCGAGATAATGGAATGAAATGTCTGAGTTTGTGACGAATTGAATGTCCTCATTTTTGGGTAAAAAATCCAGACTTGCGAATACAGTAGTCCCCGCACCTAAATAAATACTAGTTTTTGGTTCTACTAAATGAGCTATTTCTCGGCCAATTTCGTCCTTGGCCTCTTTTTGTAATGCGCGCTTTTCTTTAGTCGTCTTCTCTTCATAGAGGGTTGCACCACCATATATACGGGTCAAAAGATTGTGCTCGGCCATCTCCTTGAGATCACGTCGTATGGTCATGGCTGCTACGTTTAGCTCGGAGGCTATTTTCACGGTTGTCATGGATCCGGTTTTCGATGAGTTGAGCAGTGATACGATTGCACTTTGACGATCTTGTTTAAGCATAGCTGCACCTCCCTTAATCATTTTCATTGTACGACCATACGCGAATATGTTCAAGTATGTTCGACTACAGCAGTACGAATATAAAGACACGTTAATGAATCAACTGCTATCTAGGGCGTCTTGCAGTGATAATTTATTATTGAGAAAATGTTGACACAGTTCAAGAAAGCGTTTACTATATGAACTGGAACAAAGATAAACAAAAAATGTAAAGTTGAACATAGAAAGGAGATCTTTGCGAATGTACGAATCCATGTTTGACAAGGATTTGGTGAATCTTCACGTTGACGCCAGTAATTCAACTGAATTGTTCGAGTTGGTTGGACAAGATGCACAAGACAAAGGGTTTGCCAATCCAGGCTATATAGCCGGTCTTGAAAGGCGAGAATCAAAATTTCCAACAGGATTAATTTTTCCCGATATTCAGTTAGCTTTACCGCATGTAGATCCGGAGTTTGTAAAGCAACCATTTATCTACGTCGCGAGAACTGTTAGGCCGTTAAGTTGGTTGCAGATGGGTGATAGTAAGCCGATGGACACTGACAGATTTATGTTTTTGGGAATTAAGGAACCGTCGAAGCAGGTCGGACTGTTATCGTCAATTATCGCTGCATTTCAAGATGAAAACTTCGTAACCACTTTTAAAGCGGCAAGTAGTGAGAACGAAATGGTCAATTTGCTGGTAAAAAAATTTACACAGGTTCCAGTATAGAAAGGGAGTATGGAAGATGAAGACGATTTTAGTATGTTGTGGTTCTGGTGTGGCTACGAGCCCACAGGTTGCAAACAAGATT
The DNA here is from genome assembly GCF_001591865.1 of Lacticaseibacillus pantheris DSM 15945 = JCM 12539 = NBRC 106106. Classification (NCBI taxonomy): domain Bacteria; kingdom Bacillati; phylum Bacillota; class Bacilli; order Lactobacillales; family Lactobacillaceae; genus Lacticaseibacillus; species Lacticaseibacillus pantheris. The sequence goes on along the minus strand of NZ_BCVS01000005.1, from coordinate 52,605 downwards.
AATGATTTTTTGTCAGATAATGATCTTGACGATTTTGCACATGCTGAACCCCACCCAGTAGAAACCGCAAAATCACGGATTGATGGTAATAAGGACATTATTATTTATGTTGGCATTGCACCGGCAGATGACGACTTAAAGGAAACGATTGAAGAAAACCACGTTACAGAGATTGTCGGTGTTCCTTGGCTGACCGGCATGGGTGAAGATGAGGCTAACGAAAAGGTTAGAGACGTTGTTGAACAAAACATGAAGGCAATCAATTGAGGAGATGAACAGTCATGAACTGGAATAGTATTGTTCAGGCTATACTATCGCCCGGACCTTCAGTCGTTGTTTCAGCACTAATAATGATTTTAGGCCTGGCATTCGGTATGAAAGCATCAAAGGCTATTCTTTCTGGTTTATATCTGGGTGTTGGTTTTATTGGTATGAGTATGGCCATCAATCAATTGGTTGCGGTTGTTACTCCTGCTTCCAAGGCATTGGCTAAAAATACTGGCATTAACTTACCTGCTGTCGACTTTGGATGGACAGGGGCATCTGCAATTACGTGGGCATGGGCCGTTGCGTTTGTATTTTTCGCGATTGAAATTGGTGTCAATGTGGTTATGCTAGCTACCAAGACGACCAATGTTGTTAACGCAGATATGTGGAATGTGTGGGGCATTGCGCTTACTGGCTATATGATCTACTTTGCGACTAATAGTTATATTTGGGCCTTTATTGCTGGGGCCATTCAGGCTGTAATCAGTCTTAAGCTTGGTGACATGTGGGCACCTGAGATAGAGGACATGCTGGGGTACCCAGGCATTACCGTGCCACATATCGAGGCTTTTACAGCCGTGATTATGTGGCCAGTTAACCGGCTGATGGATTTCATCCCTGTATTTAACCGTCAGTGGGATGCAAAGGCACTGAAAAAGAAGATTGGTATTCTGTCCGAACCAGTCGTAATGGGCTTTATTATTGGTCTTATTTTAGGACTTGCAGGCCGATACAACGTCGGTGCGTCACTTAGTTTGGGGGTAACCGTCGGAGCTGTTATGGCAATCTTCCCAGTTATGGCGAAGTTCTTTATGGATGCCCTAACACCATTTGGTACTCAGATGAGTAACTTTATGAAGAAACGGTTTAAGGATCGCGAATTTGTGATAGGCCTTGACTGGCCAGTATTAGGTCAAAGTACGGAGTTATGGGTGACGATGGTTATCCTTATTCCGATTAGCATTGTGTACGCGGCTATTCTTCCTGGAAACGAAATTTTGCCAATGGGTGGGGTCATTAACTACTGTCTCGGTGTTGGCGGATTGTTACTGACCGGCGGTAATTTACTACGCATGCTGGTTCTAGGGGTTATTTATGAACCAATGTTTCTATACGGCAGCACCTACTTTACTAACGTATTCACTAAACTGGCTCGAGATACAGGCGCAGTTAATGTTGGTAAGGGCAACCTAGTTTCCTGGAGTTCCATTGAGGCTCCAGATCTTCGCTTCCTGATGGCCAAGGCGTTCTCGGGCAACATTCTGGCTTGGATTGGCTTAGTAGCATTACTGGCACTATTCATTGTGGTTTACCTGTACTTCAAGAAGCACCCGTTACCAGCAAAGGCCTACACGAGTCTAAGTAAGAACACTAAAAAGCCGGTGGTTAAGGCTGAAGCTGCTAAATAAAAGACGAACGGGGGAAACTGGAATGAAAATCATGTTGTTGAACAAGCGCTTTTGGACTGCAATTAGTTTTGCAACATTCGCGCTGTTCTTGGTGGCGGTGATCACACAGCGGTACTGGTTAAACGTTGGTGTCATTATTTTGGGACTTCTGATTAAAAAGTATGGTTCCCCAATTATATTTTTAGAGGGGCAGCAGCGCCGGAAACGGCTAAAAAAAGATTTAGTTAATGCGCGGGTGATTAAGGTTTCTAACAATCAAAAAGGACGGTAATTATTATGATTAGTGCACCGGATGGACGTATTATTTTTGAACACGAACGTGAAGACCTCGCAAAGATGGTTAAGTTGATTATGGAACGTGACGATACCAATATTGCGGGCGGTAATTTTTCCTTCAAGGTGACAGACGACGATGGCAAGGACTACATCATCATGACGCCAACGATGATGTCTCAGGCGTATATGGGAGAATTATCTCCAGAACAAATCTTGGTTGTTGAGCCGCACACTCGTCGAATTGTTGCCGGTGAAGGGAAGCTTACTCGTGAAATCAACTTACACGAAGGCGTTTATGATGCCAACCCTAACATTCGTGCTGTCTTACACTCTCACGCAATTAACAACATGTTCTGGGCAACCAGCGGATTGCCTGAACCTAACGTCACGGAAGCAACTCAGAAGCTACATGAAATTGAGACCCTGGAGTACGAGCCAAATTGCTCGGAACCCCTAGCGGAGTTGGTCAGTGAACACATCACTGACATCGGCGATAGGGCACTGATGCATATGTATTTGTTGAATAGTCATGGTGTCTTAATTACTGTTGGCAAAAAGGATAAGGTGATGGATGGGCTTTCCGCTATTCATCAGGCGTTGGCAATTGTCGATACTAGTGAGTGGAATGCGCAAATTGCGTACAAGCAAGCTGTGTTCCAAAAATTAGGGTTGTTGGATGGCTTCTACTCTGAAGGCTCTAAAATTGGTACTTTGGACGATCTCAAGGAAGGTAAGGCAATCTTTAATCCTAACGCAGGCATCGGCAAGTCAGATAAATCTAAAAAGCGCTCAGTGATTGTTTAATAGGTAATGCAGAATTGAATAATTCCCCCCAAAAAAAGATTTAATCGCCCCACTTGGTCAGTGGGACGATTTTTTTGTTCAAAAAATGTGAGACTAATAATTTAATTGCCATTGACGTTAAAAAGTTATGAGTATATGATGAAGACACTGAAAATGTTATGACGTTCTATAACGTGTTGCAAAAATGGAGGGAATTCTATGTTTAAAAAAGGGAAGATATTTATTGGAATTGCCGTTGCTTTACTGGCAACAATTTCTTTGTCAGCCTGTGGCAAGTCGGCCAATGCTTCGAGCGATGGTGATGTGGGGCGAATTCAGAAGAAGGGAACACTAGTGGTTGGTATTATTAGTTCCAATCCCCCGTATGAATTCCATACTAGCATCAATGGCAAGGACAAATTTAGGGGCTCAGATGTTAAATTGGTTAAAGCCATTTCAAAGAAGCTGGGCGTTAAGTATCAGCTTAAACAAATGGATGTGGACGGGTTGCTACCTGCATTACAGGCCAAAAAGGTGGATATGTTGGTGACATCATTAAGTCCAACCCCAGAGCGGAAAAAGGCGGCTGAATTTTCTAATGTTTACTACAAGAGCACCGCTGCTATTACAGTTAGAAAGACAGATTTCAAAAAATTTAATGGCAATACTAAAGCACTGAGCCGGGCAACTATCGCGGTAGTTAATTCTTCAACTCAGGAAGCAATGTTACAAAAAATGTATCCTAACGCTACTTTGAAGAAATTCTCTAAGGTTACTGATTTAGCGCTGGCCGTTGCAAACAACAAGGCGGATGCTTTCTGTATTGATGTTCCCACTACCAAACTGCTTTTACGCCAAAATCCTTCATTGAAGCAGACCAACTTTAACCACGATGATGGTAGTGTTGGTGCCGCGGTAGCAATGCCCAAGGGTACATCGGAGAATCTGATTAAAAAGGTCAACCAAGTTATTAAGGCTAATAAGCAACAGTACTCCAAGTGGGTCATTGATGAGACTAAGTATGTTCAGGAATAAAATTGATCAGCCACACGTACCGGACTGAGGAGGAATGAAAATTGGCGAATTTCTTTAGCGGTTTTTCATTTTTGAAAAACTATTGGCAGTTCTTCGTGACGGGTGTCGAGGTGACCATTGAGCTGGCAATTGTATCAATTATTTTGGGTACAGTGCTAGGAATAATGCTCGCGATGGCGAAGCGCTCAAAGGCATGGATATTAAGCCTGCTGTCCAAGGCATTTATCGGTTTTATTCGTGATACCCCGTTACTTGCTCAGATTTATATTGTTTATATTGCGCTCCCGGCGGTTACAGGTTTAAGCGTGCCGGACTTTGTAACCGGGGCAGTGGCGTTAACGTTATATTCGTCAGCGTACATTGCAGAAATTATTCGCAGTGGCATTCAATCGTTACCAGCAGGTCAAAGTGAAGCGGCTGCGAGCTTAGGAATGACGAGTAGGCAGGCAATGCGAGACATTATTTTACCGCAAGCGTTTAAGAACATTTTGCCTGCTTTAGGCAACCAATTTATTGGTAACGTGAAGGATTCGTCTTTAGTTTCAGTATTGGGAATTACTGATTTGATGTACCAGGCGCAGACCGTGCGAGGGTCTACTGCGCTGGGATTACAGCCGATATTAGTTGCATCAGGATTGTATTTAATTATGACCTGGTTGTTGAACCGTGTGTTGAGCTATGGTGAAAGGAGGATGAGCGTAAGTGATAACCGTTAATCATGTAGCTAAATCGTTCGGAGAAAATTTAGTGCTGTCTGATATTGATTTTGAAATTAATGATGGTGAGGTCGTAGTAGTAATTGGCCCTTCTGGCTCAGGAAAAAGCACGCTGTTGCGCTGTCTAAATGGGTTAGAGCAACCTACCAGCGGCACGGTCGCCGTGGACGGACAAGTTATTTCTGATGCTAAGGTTAAAATTGAAAAGATTCGTGCAAAGATGGGGATGGTGTTTCAGCAGTTCAATTTATTCCCACATTACACTGTTCTTGAAAATATTGTACATGCTCCAATGGTGGTTAAACACGAAACAAGGGATGTTGCTACCAAGCATGCAAAAGAGTTGCTGAGGCAGGTAGGACTCGCAGAAAAAATTAATAGTTATCCTTTATCACTATCTGGTGGACAGCAACAGCGGATTGCTATTGCACGAGCCTTGGCAATGGAACCAGAAATTATGCTCTTTGATGAACCGACCAGCGCCCTTGACCCTGAAATGGTGAAGGAAGTACTTCAGGTCATGAAATCTTTGGCGCACAGTGGCATGACAATGGTTGTTGTCACTCATGAGATGGGTTTTGCACGGGAGGTGGGGGATCGAATTCTGTTTATGGATGAGGGCAGGATTCAGGAGAGTGGAACTCCTGAAGAGGTCTTTGACCATCCTCAGTCTGAACGTACACGTGATTTCCTAAGTAAGGTATTATATGACTAGAAAACAGAAACGGATGTGAGTATATGATTGATCGCCAGAGGGTCTCACCGCTTTACTTGCAGATAAAAAAGCAAATTATTGCAGACATTGAATCTCATAAATATCCTGAAGGTAGTCAGATACCATCAGAAGGTGAACTTGAGCAAAAGTATGGGGTCAGTCGTATTACGGTAAGACGCGCTGTTAGTGAATTGGTCACTGAAAATTTTTTGGTCAAGAAACAAGGGCGTGGAACGTACGTGCAGCAGCCAAGGATGGTTCGTAACTTATTGTCCTTAGATAGTTACACCCATTACCGTGAGTCATTGGGTGAGCGTCCGGAACGCCATGTTGTTAAAAATGAAATAGTAATGGCCGATTCTCGAATAGCTGAAGAGCTGGGTGTGGCAGAGGGTGCCGAAGTGTTTACTTTGGGACGAGTAATGCTATTAAGTCCTGGAAACTCAGGCTATGAGGAAAGCATATATTCAGTGGATCTTTTCCCTCAGCTAAATCAACTTGTCAATGATGATTCGTCAATGACCAAGTTATTGAAGGAACGGTATGGGGCAACGATGGGTAAGGATAGGAACATGATTAATGTAGTTTCTGCCACTACAGAAATTGCCGAATTAATTAATGTTGGAGTGGCCGAACCCGTTTATCAGGTAGACAAGACTACATTTAGCAATACAGGAAGCCGACTGTATCATTCCACTATGTTCTATGATGCTCGAAAGGTTAGCTTTGTAGTCGAAAATTAGGGAGGCAACATGAAGGCTATTGGTATAGGCGATAACGTTGTCGATATGTATTTAACTGAAAAAAAGATGTATTTGGGTGGTAACGCACTTAACTTTGCCGTTTTCGCAAATCGCCTTGGAATAGACTCAGCATTTGTTGGCGTTTTTGGTAATGATCAACGGGCTAGTTTTGCTTTGGACGTGCTGAATCAACTTAATGTTGACACGTCACATTCGAAGGCTAATCCCGGCGAAAATGGATTTTCAAGGGTGGAGTTACTTAACGGGGACCGTAGATTTCTAGGCAGCAATCGTGGCGGTGTGTTACGGGATGGCTTAAATCTAAACGTTTACGACATTGAATTTATTAATGGGTTTGATTTGGCACATTTCAATATTAACGGTTCAGCCGATGAGTATCTGGACCTAGTCAAAATTCCCAAAGTATATGATTTCTCAGATCTATTCACCGAAGAAGTGATAGCCCAAGTGGCAGGTAAGGTGGGCTTGGCGTGCTTTTCGTGTGGTGGTATGTCCAAAGGCGATGTTGATAGCTTATGCCACTTCGTCGAAAAAGCGGGTTGCGATAGTGTTCTATGCACATTAGGTAGTCAAGGATCCGTTGTTTATAGTAACGGATTGTTTTACTGGCAGGATGCTGTTCGAGTAAAGGCTGTGGACACTATGGGAGCGGGTGACGCCTTCATTACTGCTTTTTCGATAGAGTGGGTACAGAAAACTCATTCTATCGAGGAGTCCATGATAAAGGCTCGGGATTTTGCAACTGAGCAGGTCATGACTAATGGGTCATTCGGTTTCGGACGGTCATTTTAACGTTAGTTCTTATATAACGTTATAGCACGTATTGAAAAAAGGAGAATAAACGGTATGCAAAATGAAGTACAGACCACGTCATTGGTAGAAGTTCAACAGATGGTTCAAAGTATTACTAAGCAACAAGGAATTAGTACGTTAGCCTTTGTTGGCTGTGGCGCATCGATGTCAGAACTTTACCCGGCAAAGTATTTTCTGGAGCAAGAGGCGCATTCCCTACGAACTGCACTGTTGACCGCGAATGAATTCAACTATGCGCGTCCTAACTTTGCGGATGAGAGTGCTGTTGTCGTTGTCGCTTCGCTAGGGGGAACCACCAAAGAATCCATCGAGGCTACAAAAAATGCACATGATTGGGGATGTACCGTTGTGGCGGTTACCCATAATCCCGATGCAAAATTAACGGAGGCGGCCGATTATGTCCTGGTTCACAGTTTCTTTACCAGCTATGCGACCAAGGCGGCTAAAACCAAAGTGGTGTTAGAATTCTCTGCTGAAATGTTAAATGCCGTTGAGGGCTACGATAATTACGATGCCATACAGACAGCATTTGCGGGAATTGATGATGTAATTAATGAAGGGGTCAAATCAGTTACACCCGCAGCAAAGGAGTTTGCACAGGAATATAAGGATGATCAACTGATCTATACGATCTCAAGCGGTGCCACTTTCGGGACAGCATACTCTACTGCTAACTTTTTATTTATGGAAATGCAGTGGATTGCCAGTCCGGTAATTCATTCTGGTGAGTATTTTCATGGCCCGTTTGAGATGACTAATAATGGAACACCATACCTACTGTTTATGAATGACGGGAAGACCAGGCATCTTGATGCACGTGTATTGGAGTTCCTGCAACGGTTTGATGCACGGGTTACGGTAATTGATGCTAAGGACTATGGTCTGGACAGCGTTTGTGCACCGACTGTAATTGATTACTTTAATCCACTCATTATTACTGGGGTAATGCGTGTATACGCTGAAGAACTGGCGAAGGTCAGGAATCATCCTTTAACTAAGCGACAGTATATGTGGAAACTGGAAAATTACTAGAATTAAAAAGCTCGCGGATTTTCCGCGAGCTTTTTGTTTAGGAATATTACTGAATCAATTCATATTTATATTTGTCACTTCTGATAACTTGTCTCGTTATATGGAGAGGATGATCGTTTTGATCGTAAACAAAATCAGTAATTTGCATAAGTGAGGTATCCCGCTCTACATTCAGTAAGAAAGCCTCACTGGTACTAGCCTTTGTAATGTCGAACATTTTATGACCACCAGCAGGCACTTCATTAAATTGGTCATGTAAAACCTGGTAAAGTGATCCATTAAGATTTTCACTGGTGATGCTTGAAAACTCTTCGGTAAAGTAAATGTATTCCACGCAGAACGGACTCTTGTCTACGTATCGTAAGCGTGTGAGCTTCAGTAATGGGGTCTTGGGCTCGATACCGAAAAATTCTGCCTGTTCCTTAGACGCTCTGGTGGGTTGAATATCTACTAGTTTGGTACTGATTGACGCTCCCAAATTTTCCACGTTATTGGTTAGACTGAAGAATTGGCTGCGTGTTGTTTCATTACTGGTACCATCCTGAACGAAGGTACCCTTGCCATGTATCTTAACCAGCACACCCTTGTTGACGAGAATGCGTAACGCGTGGCGAACAGTGCTCCGACTATAGCCAGTACTGCGTTGTAACTCTAGTTCAGTCGGAATTTGAGCGCCCGGGAGGTACTTTTCGTGATTGATGTCGTTCAGTATTTTATTTGCTAATTGCTCGTACAGCGTCAGTGATGACTGCTTTAAGTTGGCCGTTAAACTCCCCATGATTGGTACCTCCCCCCAGCAATGATAGATAAGCACAGTATACAACAAAAAATTGTGGTAGAAACAAACTTAGTTGATTTTAAGAAAGGGCTTGCACTATCACTAAAAAGCGTTTATTCTGAGGTCGTCTCAAAAAAGTTGTATGCAGTTGTATCTAACATGGGAGGACAACATGAACAAAATACAAACGACGGTGGGCAGTATAATTCAGCGGGTCTTTAAGGAAAGTAATGAATCAGTTAGGCGCGTTGTATGGATTGGGGCAGGTGGATCTTTCGGGGGCTTTTATGCCGCACAATACTTTATGACTCGCAATGCAGTCACGTTTAGTTCGGAAATGTTTACTAGCAACGAATTTGTCATGGCGCCGCCAGCATATGTTGGGGATGATACTCTGGCAGTTGTCTGCTCAATGCGAGGTACTAAGGAAACTTGCGAGGCGGCCAGGGTTGCTAAGTCCCTAGGCGCGCACGTTGTAGCATTATACGTGGATCCATCCGAATTAACCGAAATAGCCGATTATCAAGTTAAGTATGAAAGCTTGGCCCTTGATGAAAGTAAAACTGAGTTATCCAACACAAGCATTGCATTGATGATGGCGATGGAGTTAGTGGATAGGACTGATGGCTATGCTGACCATGATGTCGCAATGAGTGCGTTTGACAACGTTGACGCAATATATCGACGTACCGTTGGAACCACTACGCCGCTAGCCCAAAAATGGGCTGAAAAAAATAAAATGCGTAAGCCAATTTATGTGTTGGGGAGTGGACCGGCCTATGGCGCAGCTTATATTTTTTCTATTTGCAACATTGAGGAGATGCTACAAATTAGTTCGCCAACCACCAACAGCTGCGAGTATTTTCACGGACCGTTTGAGACACTGGATAAAACCACTTCGGTTTTCCAACTGGTGTCTGTTGGCCGTACACGACCCGCGGATGAGCGGTCGGTTCGTTTCTTAAAGGAATATGGTGGGGATAACGTGTACATTCTTGATGCAAAGGAAATCGGTCTGAACGATTTGGATGATCGGGTGTCGGAATACTTTAACCACATCATTTTTGCACCAATACTGAACAATGTTTACATGCGCGCATTGTCAGCAGAAATTCAGAAATCTTTCCTGACGCGGCGATACATGTGGAAAGTGAATTACTAAATTTGGTAAAAATGGGTCAAGATTAGGTTGATGTTATACCCCCTTGTTGAAAGGAAATGTACCCTGTTGTATGCTTGGGGTACAAGCGCTTTCAATTAAGGGGGCTTTTATTTTGTCTGAGGATATTAAGAGTGAAATTTATACTCGTCTAGTCTCTCTTTGCGAAGAGGGCGATCTTAGCGCTGTAATAATAACGGCAGATACTATTGCCAATAACCTGCAAATTAAGCGTAATACGGCCAGTCATTATTTGAACATGCTGGTTACTGAAGGAAAAGTAATCAAAGTTAATACAAGACCGGTTAGATTCTATTCGCGGGCGGCGGTTGAAAAAGCAATTGGAAAAGCATTGGTCGATTCAATATATTCATCGACTGCTGACATCTTTCATCAAAAAGGAATCCCTGATGATCCTATGAGCGCGGTGATTGGCTCAAAGCAATCACTTTTTTCACAAGTTAAAAGGATGAAAGCCGCTGCACGATATCCAGGCGTTGGACTACCCGTATTATTGACGGGACCAACTGGTTCGGGGAAGTCGTACTTAGCTCGAGTATTCTATGACTATTGTGTTAGTGAGGGTTACCTTAGCGGCGACAGTTCGTTTGTTCATCTTAATTGTGCAGAATACGCTGATAATCCAGAACTACTAGCCAGCATTCTCTTTGGCTATAGGCGGGGAGCGTTTACGGGAGCAAGCAAAGACAGCCCGGGACTGTTCGATCAAGCGGATAAGGGGATGCTATTTCTAGATGAAGTGCACCGTCTTGGTGCCAAAGGACAAGAAAAGCTATTCGAGTATTTAGACAACGGTGTCATCTCGCCCCTTGGCGAGACTAAGGCTGGCCATAAGGTCACTGTACGGTTAGTGTTTGCTACCACCGAGAATGTTCAGAGCAACTTTTTACAAACCTTTATACGGCGAATTCCGGTTCAAGTGGAGATCCCAGGCATCAATGAGCGAACGCAATTTGAACGTGAGAGTCTAGCAAAACTTTTCTTCCTTAACCAGTCTCGCCGTATTGGTAAGGACATCAAGTTAAGCAAACAAGTACTGAGCATTTTAACCAGCCAACACTATGATAGTAATGTTGGACAAATGAAGAATTATATTACTTTGGCTGTAGCCAATGCGCTTGCAAAGGTTAACGAGAGTAGCAAAAATTTACTTGTTGACATTGGAAATTTGCCAAATGAGATTTGGAGTAAGAATGATGCCGATAGCGTTCGTTTACGCCTGAGCGGTGATGGTACGACTATCCTGATTCGTAGTGGTATGAATTTGAAGGAGCTAATTGATGATGATTCTGATCAGGATAATCAAATTCGCTTAATTTTTACGCAAATATTGGGATTATATGACAATCTAGGCCTATCTCTGCAATTTATTAAGAGCAGTACAGATTTAATCAATACTCTGAGCGATGAAATGATTTTTAGCAACGTGATTGATCGTGGCGAGGTGCCATTGGATCTCATGAAGAAAATGACTCAGGCTAAACTGCACTCACTTGAAGATAATTTTTCGGTGAAATTTTCCGGAAATTCGTTGGTGGTAATTGCTTACTTCTTATACTACAGGCAGTTTAATTACTGGGTACTGACTGCTAAAAATCATGAGTTATTGAATGAAATCAGTTCAAATCTAGCAGAGCAGGATGCGAGTGTTGCAACTTTTACCGATGAAATACTTAAAATGACCCATTCTGCCTTATCACTGCCTGTGGACGTTGTGGACAGGTTGTTTTTGCAATTATATCTACATGAAGCAATCAAGGTGACTAAGAACAATACGATTCGTTGCCTGGTTCTAGCACACGGCTACTCGACAGCTAGTAGCATTGCTAATGTCGTGAATAGACTGGTAGGATATTCAGCCTTAGGTTATATTGATATGCCATTAAACATTAGCGTGGAGACTATTGGGCAAAGGGTGTCAGAATACATTGCTAGTAATTCCATTACTTCAGGATTGATTTTAATGGTAGATATGGGCTCACTTTCAGGGATTCATAAGTATATTCACGGAACGATTGATTTTCCAATCGGCATAATTACAAATGTGTCTACTCAGTCGGCCCTTTCCGTGGTGGACCAGGTTGCCCACAATAAGTCTATAGACGAAATAGTTACCCACACGGCCAAAACTGTGCACAGTGAAGGAAGGACTATTTATCCTCAGGAAGTTAAAAAGAATTTGATTATTACGTGTTGCAATACCGGAATTGGTACAGCAAACCAAATTAAGCGGTTGTTGGATAGTAGCTTTGCAGAAAAAATTGATGTTGTGGTTAATGCTTACGAATACGCCGTGGTTAGTGATAGTAGTCAAATGGCCACACTACGACGTACCTATAATGTTCTGGCGATTGTCGGAACCGTTAACCCACATGCGGAAGGGGTACCCTTCATACCACTGGAAAAATTGATATTGGGTGAGGATTCAGGAGCAATGTTGCGTGCGCTGGGTGTTGTGGCTGGCAAGAAGCAAGTTGATGAAATTGTGACAACCTTGTTGCATAACTTTACCATTGAGCGGGTGATTAACTCACTGACTATACTGGACGCTTCTGGTGTAATGGATGCAATTGATGTGGTAATGAGCTGCTTTGTCCAACTGTCGGGTAGTGTGTTGGCTAATCCACAACGAATGGCTTTGTATGTTCATGTTAGTTGCATGATTGAACGACTAATACGTAACGAACCAATTACCACCTATGACTGGAAGACTAATGATTTTGACACAAAAACGGTCGAGGACATCAAAAAGGCGCTTAGTGTCATAGAAACCAAATATAGTGTCACGGTCCCGAAAAGCGAGGTGGGGTATATTTATGATATTATTCGTGGAGATTAGCTAGTTCCAGGCGTTTTTAGATAGGTTGTAAGTATATTGAGCGTGCCAGCATAAAACTGGCACGCTTTTTGCTTGTATATATATGTAAGGGTTAAGGCGCAAGAACAAGCTAAATATCAATCTCCAATCTTAGCCCAAACTAATCAGCGGTATCTCACGTGGATTACCGGATTATTGGTTAAGCAGATATTAACAGTGAAAGGAGGCACGCGTATGCGGATCATTTTGGTAAGTCACGGACGTTTGGCGCTAGGTATGCAGGATACAGTGAAGTTTATTATGGGGGAAACTCCCAATCTATCAGCTTATGCGGCTTACGTTGATAGTGACGAAAGTAAATATGTTTACAGTATTGAGGCTGAACTCACGCAGCATCCTGAGGAAGAATTTGTTATTTGCACGGATGTTTTGGGTGGCTCGGTTAACACAACAATGATTCAACTGTTAAAGGATTATCCAAACGTGGAGTTGATTGCCGGAATGAATTTACCGCTGATTTTGCAGTTATTAGCTGAAAGTACGGTTAAAGATAAAGACAAACTGGCGGGGGTTGTTGAATCAGCACAACAGGCACTCGTTGATGTTAATGGTTTGTTGGTAGCACAAAAGAATGGAGAGGAGGATGACTTGTAATGATTAAACTGGTGCGAATTGACCATCGCTTAATGCATGGACAGGTTGTCTTTTCGTGGACTAAAGCGCTGGGCATTGAACGTATTGTGGTGATTGATACTGGTACGGCAAACGACGAATTTAAGCGTATGTCGTTAAAGCTATCGAAGCCAGCCGACGTTAAGCTCAGTCTCTTCACGGTTGAACAAGCAATTGAGCGAATCCCCAAGATTAAAGCGTTGAAAGAGAACACCATGCTTATTTTTGGCAATGTAGGCGAGACGTATAAATTCTTTCAAACGTTTGGGGCTGTTCCGGAAATCAATTATGGCGGTATTTTGGATCGTCCAGGAGCAACGCGCTACAGTAACGCAATATATTTGACCGATGAGGAAGTAGAGCAAAGCAGGCAATTGGCTTCGATGGGTATTTCATTATTTATGCAGCAGGTGCCAACCTCCAAGAAGGAAATTCTGAACCATAAATTGTAGTAGTTACGTTTGTACGGACGGAAAGGAGCGTGAATATCATGCTTATAAAGGCATTGTTGATTGGGATTATCAGCATTGTTGCCATGCTTGACTCGCGAATGTTTGGTCGGTCTAATCTTGAACGGCCGCTAATTGTCAGTACGCTAGTTGGTTTAGTTCTTGGTGATGTTACAAAGGGGCTAATGGTTGGTGCCTCACTTGAATTAATTTCTATGGGTCTAGTTAATGTCGGAGCTGCGGTGGCCACGGATATGGTATTGGGTTCAATTATTGCTACCGCATTTGCTATCCTGTCTAACACTTCTGCTCAGGCGGCACTGACAGTTGCAATTCCAATTGCGGTGTTTGGCCAATTGCTCGGAATTGTTGTGCGTATGTTGATGTCGTCGCTATCGCATATGGCAGAGCGCGATATTGAGAAAGGCAAGTTCAAACGGGTACTAAGTTATCACATCGTGTGGGGAAATGTGTTCTATTCACTAATGTATTTTGTGCCAACGTTTATAGCAATTTACTTTGGTACCGGTGTGGTTAGCGAAATTGTTAAACAGATCCCCGACTGGCTGACAAATGGTTTGACATTATCAAGCAAGATTTTACCAGCTTTTGGGTTTGCACTGTTGATGTCAACGATGCTGTCAAAGAAGACCGCCGTCTATCTTTTCTTGGGATTCTTCATTACGGCCTACGCAAATATATCAGTTACCGGGGTAGCTATTTTCGCAGTTCTGTTGGCATTGGTTGTTAATGAGTTTATGCCCAAAACAGGTAATACTGAAACGCCTGCTAGCAGTAATGCTTCGAGTAGCGATACAGATGATGACGATCTTGAAGAGCTCTGATGGAAGGAGTGAGCAAAGATGGCAGACAATGGCTTAACTACTGAACAGCGTAAGGACTTACGGAAAAAGTCGTGGTCGTTTACATGGCGTTCATGGGCAATACAGGCTTCCTGGAATTATGAACGTCAAATGAACATGGGGTTCCTATATGGAATTGCCCCTACATTGAATCGTTTATACAGTAAGCCGGAAGATTTGGACAAGAAAAAAGCCGCTTATCAGCGGCACATGGCTTTTTACAACTGTACTCCCCAAACTAGCTCCTTTGTCTTGGGCTTAACGACTTCGATGGAGGAAGAATACGCGAAGAATCCATCATCAATGGACCCAGATTCAATTAACGCCGTTAAATCATCCTTGATGGGTCCCTTATCTGGTGTGGGTGATTCGTTCTTTCAGGGAACAATCAGAATATTGGCGTTTAGCTTGGGGATCAATTTAGCCCAACACGGAAGTATTTTGGGGCCGATTTTGGCGATGGTCATTTCATTTATACCTTCGTTTGCAGTTACTTACTGGGGTGGACAGTTTGGATATACCGCCGGGAAGAAGTATTTGAAAATTTTGACCGGTGGCGGCCTAATGAACCGCGTTATGTACTTAGTGAACATTGTTGGATTGATGGTGATTGGGGCTATGATTGCCAGCATGATTGGCATCACTACCCCAATCAAGATGGGGAGTGCGTTCAACCTTCAAAAAACGTTGGATAGCATTTTCCCACAGATGATCCCACTGGCCTTCACATTCCTGATGTACTGGATGCTACGGAAGAAGGTTGGTACGGGTTGGATTCTGCTTTTCTGCATTGGTGGTGGAATCTTGCTGAGCGTTTTGGGAATATTCGCATAAAGTTATTTCAATTATTCTGGATTCGGTTGGTTAAAAGCCAAATCAAAAATTATATAGGAGGAATTCAATTATGAGTACTATGTCACCAAAGGAAATTGTTGCAGCTATTAAGAAGGATCACGGCGATATCAATCAGGTATTGTTTGTTGGGTGTGGGGCTTCAATGTCCGATTTATATCCAGCATACTACTTCACTCTTCACGAAACGAAGAGTGTCAGGACGGCAATTATTACTGCCAATGAATTTAACTATGATGCTCCAAAGAATATCGATGGGCAGACTATTGTAATTACAGCATCATTGGGTGGTACCACCCCTGAGTCGGTTGAAGCAACAAAAAACGCCGTTAAGTGGGGAGCTAATGTCGTTAGCCTATCCAACAACCCGGATGCTCCAATTCTAGAAGCCGCACAGTACAAGATTATTCATGGGTTCCATGAGAGTTACTCCGCTAAGATTCAAAAGATGACGAATGCCGTTAAACTGGCAGTTGAAATTAAGAACCAGTTTGAAGGGTACGAGTATTATGATGAAGCCCAGAAGGCGTTTGATGGTCTGTATGACTTGATTGACGAGCAGGTTAAGCATGTTGGTCCTGAGGCCAAGAAGTTTGGCGAGTTGTACAAGAACGACCAAACAATTCACGTGCTTGCAAGTGGTGCTACATGGGGTGCGGGTTATGCCACTGCCAGTTTCCTGTTTGAAGAAATGCAGTGGATTACCGCACCAATGCACAACTCCGGGGAATACTTCCATGGCCCATTTGAACTAACTGAAAAGGATGCACCATACCTGTTGTTTGCCAATGATGGCAGCACCCGTCCAATGGATATGCGTGCGCTGACATTCTTGCAACGCTTTGATGCGAAGATTACCTTGGTTGATGCCAAGGACTTCGGGCTTGCATCTATCGCTGGGCCACACGTCATTGACTACTTCAACCCAATGCTACTGACCGGTGTATTCCGAGTTTACGCCGAGGAACTAGCATCCAAGCGTGACCACCCGCTGTCCAAGCGCCGGTACATGTGGAAATTGAGTTACTAATTTTTCTCAGGTTATGCCAAAAGTGTATTAGTACCACCATTGGGGAGCGGCGGATGCCGCTCCTTCTGGTGGTTTAGGGGTGTCATTGTTCACGGAAGGAGGGGGCTACGTCTTGATGTGACGCGGCTATTAGATAGTATGTTCAAGGCGGTTATATTTGACATGGATGGTGTTCTAGTTAATAGTGAGGAGTTTTATTTTAACCGGCGAATGAGTTATTTTGAAGAGAAGGGACTGCATCCCGGATCAACGGATATTCACGATTATTTGGGGATGTCTAACAACCAAGTTTGGGCAGCCTTGGTCCCTGACCCTGAGCAACGTGATGTTTTGCGTAAAGATTACCTCGTATACCAAGACACTCATCCAATTGATTATTCCCGCTTTTTGAACGCGGGTGTTGTTAACTTGTTAAAGAGTTTGAGGACCCATGGTATGGCGATTGGACTGGCATCGGCTGGCATATACGCTGATATTTTCCGCATGTTGTCAGAGTGTCATATACGCCCTTTTTTTGACCAAGTGCTGAGCGGTGAAGCTGTACCGAACAATAAACCCGCACCCGATATTTATGTCGAGATATCTGGAAAGTTAGGTGTTGAAGTTGGCCAGTGTCTGGTGATTGAAGATAGCAGTAATGGAATTCAGGCGGCCAAAGACGCAGGCATGACCACTTGGGCAGTTGATCAAGCACAATATAATGTTGATCAGTCGAGGGCTGACCGTATAGTCAGCGGTATGGATGAAATTAGAAAGACGCTCAAATAATAGGGGAGGCTAAACCATGGGCATAGAGCAGACGATTAGGCAGAGCCAGCGCCTACAGTTGACACAAACGATGCAGCAGTCGTTGAAAGTACTGCAAATGGATGGTTTTAGCCTACAAGAATACTTGAACGATTTGAGTTTGAGTAACCCCTTAGTTGATGTCAGTGCCAGTGGCGATATTAATATCAATGGATTCGAAAGAATGAACAGCCCAGAATACACTAACTTGTATGACTATTTGGAGACTCAAATTGAATTGCGGTACAGTGAAAAACCACTGCGTAGGTTAGTAAGCCTTTTGGCGCGTCAACTCGATCGGGATGGTTTTCTCAATTTCAATCAGGACGAATTTATTGCTACTAATGGTGTGAGTATTGTTGAATTCGAGGATGCCCTTACCTTACTGCAAAGTCTAGATCCGGCCGGTGTCGGCGCACGCAGTATACAGGAATCATTGATTATCCAGGCACTGCAAATCGATAGTTGTCCGCCGCTAGTACTGGAGATATTGCGGAACTATTATCACGATTTCTTGCACAATGATATTCATAGAATACTTGTTGGCACCGAAGCCAGCGTGGCGGACTTTACCGAAGCTAAGCGAGTTATTGGCACGTTTACCTCCAGGCCGGGTGCAACATTTTGGAATGATGAAACTCAGTACCGCATACCGGATATTAAAGTGCGGCCTGATGGGGCTGGTTATCGAATATATTTGACGAAATTTGGACGACCGGAGTTAATTTTTAATACTGCGGAGTATGACCAATTACGTGCTCATGACGACAAAGAACTTGAGGACTACCTAGGATCACTTGCCATGCAGTTCCATGATGTTGACGGTATGCTACAACGCCGTGAAGAAACGATTAGTGCGGTTGCAGAGGCGATTGTTGCCGTGCAGTGGTTATACCTAAAGGGCGAGCAAAAGTTTATTAGCAACCTATTACTTCGGGACGTTGCCAGATCTGTCGGCGTAGCAGAGTCAACTGTGAGTCGAGCGATTTCTGGTGAATATATCGACAGTCCTATCGGGATAGTTGCGGTCAGAGATTTGCTTACCAATAGGTCCGGAACTAGCGACGGTGAATCCGCTGATAGCAGGGCCATGTCCAGTATTCGTAGAATTATCCGGAACGAAGATAATAGCCACCCGCTTAGTGACCAGAAAATTGCAGAACTTTTAGCGGGTGAAGGCATAGCAATCGCGCGTAGGACCGTTGCCAAATATCGTGGCGTCATGGGAATCGCAAGCAAAAAATTGCGTAAGAACGGTGGTGTGTAGGATGACGAAAGTGGAGTTGGGATTGGGTTCCAAAAAAATATGGCGAAAATTAATGATCTCGCTGATATATGGTTTTTGCCTAAGTATTGCCCTTAACTTATTTTGGGTGCCTGGGCACATATCTGCGGGTGGTGTCACTGGTGTGGCTCAAGTCATTGCCATTATTTTTCGCCGCTACCTCAACTTTTCAATTGGTGGCCTTGCAGTAACGGACGTCATGAACACTGCAAACCTGATTTTTATCATTAACGTGCCGCTAATCTGGATTTCATGGCGTGACATTGGTCGCGAGTTTACGGTTTTTACTTTGATTACCGTTGTTAGTTCGTCGGTCTTGATTAATCTCACTAGTGGGTTGACCCCTCTAGTTCGGGATCCAATGATTTGTGCAATTTTTGGTGCAGTCATTAACGGTGCGGGCATTGGCCTAGCTCTACGTAATGGTCTCTCAAGTGGTGGAACCGACATAGTAGGTATGGTGTTGCACAAATACTTTAATATTTCAGTTGGAACGGTCAGCATTGCCGTTAACGCGTGCGTGGTTATTGTAACTGGCTTTCTGGAGGGGTGGCCGCATGCATTGTACTCTGTAATCGCTATTTTTATTGGTGGTAAGGCGATGGATTTGTTGTACACGCGGCAACAGCGGCTACAGGTAATGATTGTCACGAATCAGAGTAAGGCGAATGAAATTCTTACCGCTATTCACAAGGAGATGCGGCATGGAATTACAGTGTTTAAGGATACAGAAGGCGGGTATAAGCATGAGAGTAAGACGGTTTTGCTAACAATCATATCTCGAGCCGAATTCGCAGACCTCCAGGCTACCGTTAGGAGTAAGGATAGCCGGGCATTTATTTCTAGCACACGAGTTGCGGAAATGGTTGGGGCGTTTGTTGAGCCTAGTGTTGACTGAGCTAAATTGGTAGTCCGAAACAAGTAATGAAGTTTGGTTCCAGTTGTGGTTTTGTCAGTTTGTTAAGCACCCTCATCCCAGGCTAATGGATGGGGGTGTTTTCGTCTGTAATGGTGGCTTACCGTTCCTGGTGGCCTGCTTAAACGCATCATACTGAGGGTTAATAGCTTGTGCGCATATAGGTGTACACGTTTTTGCTAACCAAGCCGGACTATTTTTGGTCTCCTCATTTCGTATACGCTTACATATTATATTAAGTGAAGGTGATAACTTGAATGAAAATCAGAAACCAAACAGCAAAAATCGAAAGTATTTGATATTGGCTCGGTTGTTTAACAATGAGCATTTAAGTTACCAGCGGTTAGCTGATGATTACTTTGTTTCCAGAAGTAGCATTGCTAACGACATTGCCTTTATCAAAGAGCTTATAGCGAAAGACAATGTTGCATTAAACTTTGACAATTCGGGTACCTACGTGGGAAGTGATGAGATAGCGAAACAAAAGGTCATTAAGCGGTTGGTGATTGATTTTATGAATGGTGGAAGGGCCAAGCAGTACATTCCGATTTTAATTCAAACTGATGTAATTGAGCCTATTCGTAAGACTGTGATTGCGACAACGGATGCTTGGCAGTTACAGATTTCTGATAGTTATGTGACTGATATTGTAGTATCTACATCGGTTTTGGTGTCGCGCGGTCGTAGCGGATTCCATATTAATTTGGATTTGCATAATCAGTTAGGAACCTTGCTCCTTAGCTTAGACAAGTACCCACTGATATACGAGCTACTGAAATCGGTTGAAAACGCGCAAATTTATGAGTTTTCGCAGGATGAATTACGTTACTTGTCATATGTAGTTCTTGGTGGTGGTTTCCGTTACTTTGTCCCGGACACGTCAATTCCGGAAACATTTAAGCGGGATACTCAGCGCCTAATCCGAAACGTTAGTCACGGTATAAATATTGATCTAGAACATGACAACCAGTTAAGGGAAGATCTAACCTTGCATCTTTTTCAAATGGCGTTGAGGTTAAAGTTTGACACGACGGTTGTTAACCCCTTGCTTGGGGAGATTAAACGTGATTACCCGACTGTTTTTGGAGTTGTATGGTACGCATTGATCGACTTTGCCAATAATAACGGTTTAGTGGTTTCGGACGATGAAGTTGCCTTCGTCACAATTCACTTCCAGGCAGCAATTGAAAGAAGCAAACGGCAACGCAGAATTCTCTTTGTTTGTCTAAACGGCATTGGTACAAGCTCGTTGATTTCAGCGAAGATGAGACAAATTTTACCCGAGGTTTCATTGATTGAAATTATCTCCCGAGCAGCCTTACCCAGACAGAATTTAAGTAATGTTGATCTTATTATTTCAACAGTCAGTTTGCCAGTACAGGTCGTTCCGGTGGTCCAAATATCACCGATGATTACAAATGAAGATATGAAGTCAATCATGAGCCAGTACATCGATGTAGTTACTACTAAAAATAGACAGCCAAACATTTTAAACAGTAGTTCGGCAAGGACAATCAGCATGCTGAGAGAAAATATATTTTTTGAAGCGGTTGATACTCAAGCTGAAGCGATTGATTACTTGTTGAGCAAGAATTTATGGCGTTCATCTGCGGAGTTAGCCAACTATCGAGAATCCGTTATTAGGAGGGAAAAGCTGCAATCGACGTACCTAGGAAATGGCTTTGCATTGCCACATGGGAACCCGCAGTTAATACAAAGTAGCCATATTTCTATTTTAATACCAGGAAAACAGATTTATTGGGGTAATAACAAAGTTGACGTAGTGGTGATGTTAATGGTGGCAGAAAAGGATAAGAAAACGATTGAACCAATCATGGAGCTAATTATGCAGGGTGTTAATAACAAGGACTGGTTTATCGATAAGATGACGGAGGTTAGATGAATCGTGGGTAGAGACCTAATACCAGAAAGTAATATACAAGTGGTTGAAACAGTAAAAAACTGGGAAGAGGCGGTTCGTCTGGCTAGTTTACCTTTACTGAAGAGCGGAAATATTAGTGATGAATATGTAGATAACATGATTGATAGCGTAAATAAAAATGGTCCCTACATGGTTTTGTCCGACTACTTTGCATTAATGCACGCCAGGCCAGGGCAGGGCGTTAAGAAGCTGGGAATGAGTCTATTAGTATTGAAGCATGAAACAGATTTACGGGGGAAGCCGGTCAAGATATTTCTGGTACTGGCAGCCACCGATAATCAAAGTCACTTGGAAAGCCTGCAGCAAATAATGGGCATTTTTATGGATGACGGATCGTACCGGTCAATATTGACTGGAAACAGACCAGCAATTGTTAATTTATTTGATGGATTGGAGAAGTGATTATGAAAATTTTAGCGGTATGTGGTTTTGGCGTTGGTAGCTCAATGGTCCTTAAAATGACGCTGGACAAAGTTGTTCGTGAACTGGGGGTTGATGCAACTGTGGAAAATACGGATATCTCTTCGGCTAAGGCGACTCTGGCAGATGTATATTTTACGAGCTTTGAATTGAAACCGGACCTTGAGGCATCAACAGATAAGCCTATTTATGCAATCAAGCGTTATATGAACAAGGACGAGGTTGAGGCAGCGATGAACGACTATCTTGCAACCAGAAAGGATGCGTAACAATGGGAATACTCAATTTTATTTCAAATAATATCCTTCAAGATCCTCCCGTTTTGATTGCTCTAATTGCGATGATTGGCCTAATTGTTCAGAAGAAGCCAATAGGCGAAATCATTAAAGGTAGTGTTTCGGCAGCGTTTGGTATGGTGATACTGACTGAAGGGGTCAACATGTTGACTGGGGTTGTGTCAGCAATCAACACCGCCGTACAGACGAAGATGGGATTGTCTGTAGCTAAAGGATTATCGGATGCCACGTTTACTGCCAATTATGGTGGTGCAGTCGGTATGGCCATGTTCCTTGCACTGGTTATTCATATACTAATTGCAAGATTTACGCCGATTAAATCAATCTTCTTGACTGGTCACATGCTTTGGTGGGTACCGTTTGTTATTGTCGCTGGTGGTGTAGAAGGTGGTCTGCGTGGCCCAGTGCTTATAGTTGTTAGCGCGGTCTTGTCAGCACTGTATTTCTCAATTGCACCGTGGGTTATGCGTAAGTATGTGTGGGCAGCAACGGGTGATGATTCATTCTTAATTGGTCATCCAACAACTATCCTTTCATTGATTTCAGGTTTTGTCGCTAAGCGTGTTGGTAACAAGAAGCAATCTACCGAAGATATTAAGGTTCCAGAGGCCCTATCCTTTTTCCGAGAGATTTCGATTAGCGGTGGTTTAGTGATGTTCGCGGTCGACATCGTCGTGGGATTAGTTGCTCCTGCGCTGGTTCCAAAGGGTGGCAACTTGTTTATGGTTTCGCTAAACGCTGGATTAACGTTTGGTGGTGGACTGCTTATTCTGCTCTATGGTGTTCGTTTGTTAGTTAACCAGATCATCCCTGCCTTCCAAGGAATTTCCGAAAAATTGGTGCCAGGTGCCAAGCCTGCATTCGATATTCCTATTTTGTTTAACTACAAGCCCAACGCCGTAATCATCGGATTTATTTCAGCCTTTGTGACTTCGACAATTCTCGTATTGATTGCTAACACTACTAATGTATTTGGGGTAGTTATTGTGCCACTGATTATCACCAGTTTCTTTGAATGTGGTGGTGCTGCTATTGTTGGTGAAGGTCAAGGCGGGCTCCGTGGCGCCATTATTGGTACGGCTGTTGCCTCATTTGCAATGGTTGCTTTAGTTGGAGTTTCTGCTGCGATGATGGGTGGTACCATCAAGAATTGGATTCTAATATTTGGTGGTAATGATTTGTCTTTATGGTCAATAATCTCTAAGTTTGTTGGCCAAGGTCTTCACCTATTAGGATTATAGGAGGCACGTTTATGTATCGTTATATCGACAATGTTGAGCAACTGATTAGCAAGGTTGCTAATGAAGAAAAGCCCAATATTGATGCCACAATTAATTTGTTGACCGATGCAAACTTAAAAAAGCATTCCATTTATGTTTTTGGGGCTAGTCATGCCGGTATTATAGCTCAGGAGATGTACTATCGTGCGGGTGGGATGCTTACTATTAATGCGATATTCGGGCGTGAAGTAATGCTTGATCGTTCTCCGATTACTTTTACCAGTGATATGGAACGCCTAGAGGGGTACGGAACGCGGCTGGCTAATTCCGTTAATTTTAAACCAAATGATGTGTTAATCCTGCACTCGGTTTCTGGACGTAATCCGGTTATTGTTGACTTAGCTATTGCGGCCAAGAAGAAGGGCGTCCGTATAGTGGGGCTCACAAATGTTTCATACTCAAAAACAGTTACCAGCCGACATTCGTCTGGTAAGCGCCTATTTGAATTGGCAGACATCGTAATTGATAATCACGGTGATGTCGGGGATGCCTCCTGTCAATTGGCTGGTGCCCCACAAAAAGTTGGGCCAACCTCGACGGTGGTTGGAGCCGCCATCCTAAATGCTATCATTGTTGAAGTTAGTCAGAGACTTGTGGATACTACGGGCGAGGCACCTGTCTTCTATTCGGCTAATCTAGACGACGGTGATGAGAGAAACAGACAATTAGTTAAAGAGTATCAGGAAATGATTCATTACGATTTTTAAGCCGATAAATTATCAAAGCCGTTAATCAATGGGGCTATTATTACATGATGCAGACTATACCAATATATTTACAGTTTAAGGATGTAGTGTTACATCGACCATGAATCTATGGTCGCTAGTTAATTCCAACAAAACCGCTGGCGCAATAGTCGGCGGTTTTGTTATAGATTCGTTAGATACATCTAAGGTGATTGCTATTATTCAGCCTTGGTGTTGATAATTCGACCTGATGTACACGTCCCGCAATACTATACGCACAACGTGGATTTACTAGGATCAGTGATTTGGGTGTAAAATTACCATATTCATTACTTATGGAGGGGGTAGGACTGTGGCATATATACGTAGAGGGGCACAAAAGGCGATAGTTCGAGCACTACAGAGTGTTGGTGGCACAGCTTCAAGGGATGATATTAAATCAATCATCGCAGAAGATGACGGCAGTGGATTCACTCATGATGATGTGTACGGTACAGTTATTTCACGGAAAGGAAATGAATATATCCCGTTTAATTATGATTTTAATTTTGCAATGCGGGAATTGTCGGTAATTGACTACATTGAAAAGTCTTTTCGTGGTGGTAAAGTAACGCTAACCGAGCAAGGCCGGGCAGACTCATTATCCGACTTTCCTAATAAAGCCCAAAAACAGGCGATACGTGAATACTGGGATCATACTAAAGCGCTCCGTGAAGCGAAAAGTGGATCAAACAACGCCAATGACCAGACTTCTTTAGGCGGTAACGATGATGAAAGTACCGATGATGCTCAAGATGTGACGGACACATGGAAGACGGAACTACTTGCCAGTCTGAAAAAATTTTCACCAACGAAATTTGAGCGCTTTTCTAGACTGCTGATTTCACAAATGGGTGTAAAAATAGATGCGAAGATGGGGATGGTTGTTTCTGGGGACCATGGGATTGATGGTTTTGGTTATTTTCAATCCGACGAGTTTAGGACTTCTAGAGTGGCAATACAATCCAAAAGATATAGCGATGCGCCTGTTGGAGAACCTGAAATTGATAAATTTAAAGGGGTAATGGACGGGTTTAACGCTGAGTATGGTATCTTTATCACCACTAGTTATTATACTGACGGCGCGAAAAAGAAGGCTGTCCAAGGCGCCAAATCCGTGACGCTAATTGATGGTCCTGGAATTGTTAAGCTTGTCGAACGGTACCAACTCCACATATCCCCAGTTCAGACGTTTGAACTAGATGATTATTATTTTGAGCAAGACTAATCTATTGAATTTAATTAAAGCCCCACCCCAATGCCCACTACGCTGATGTGTAGTGGGCATTATAGTGTAAAATGGCCTTAACAACCATATTTGATATATTCAATACCCACCCATTCGCAAAGGAGTCTGCACACATGTCCTCAACCATCCATCCAATTGTTCCATCAACTGTTCCCGTAGACGCACACACATCCGCGCATTACCGCGATGTGTTGGCGCAAATTGTTGCGTTTCGCGACAGTAAGGGGTGGGCGGAGTACCACACGTTGCCGAACCTCGCTAAGTCACTGAGCATTGAGGCCAGCGAAGTGTTGGAAATATTTCAGTGGCTCGACACCGGCGACCAGTTGGGCAAAGACGAACAGGCACACCTGACCGAGGAGCTGGCCGACGTCTTAACGTACACGTTCTTCATGTGTGACCGGCTGGGTGTTGACCCGTTAAAGTTGGTGGCGGCCAAGAATGCCATTAATCGTGGCCGGCACTGGGCGCAGACCGAGAACGACTAGCAGCACGACCTTAACCGAGGAGGATTCATCATGCCTACTATTAGAAATATTGCCGTCATGATCACCGGGGGCATTGCCGCCTACAAAGTGCCACTGCTCGTGCGCGGGCTTGTCCGTGATGGCTACCAGGTGCGCGTTGCGATGACGCCAGCTGCGGCAACCTTTGTTACCGCAGCGACTTTGTCAACTTTGACCAAAGCTGAAGTGGTTACCGATGCCCATGAGTTCGACCATCCGGAGCACGTTGTGCACGTCGAGCTCGCGCGCTGGGCTGACATGATGCTGGTCGTGCCGGCCACCGCCAACAGTCTCGCTAAGTTTGCTAATGGACTCGCGGATAACGTCGTGACGTCTACCTGGCTCGCCTTTGACGGCCCCAAGCTGGTCATGCCCGCCATGAATGACAAAATGTGGGCTAACGCCGCGACGCAAAGCAACGTTCGGCGGCTGAAGGACATGGGCGTGCGCGTCCTGCCACCGGCCGAGGGGTTCCTGGCTGAGGGGTACTCCGCGGTGGGTCGGATGCCGGATTTGGACGTGATCCAACTGTTCGTGGAGACGTACCAGGCGAAGCAACCACTGGTTGGCAAGCGCGTCCTAGTATCGGCGGGCGGCACGCAGGAGCGAATCGACCCCGTGCGCTACATCGGAAACGACTCATCCGGCAAGATGGGCACCGCCGTTGCTAACGCGGCCGCGGCGGCGGGGGCCGAGGTGACGCTGGTGGCTACCAAAATGTTGCCGGTACTGCCGGGCGTGGAGGCCGTTTACGTTACTTCGGCCGCGGAACTGCACGACGCCATGCTGGCTAACTTTGATGCGGCCGACCTGGTGGTTATGGCCGCGGCGGTGGCTGACTTCCGACCGGTCGACGTGAGCGGCACCAAGATTAAGAAGCAATCGGCGGACGACGGCCTGCACCTAGACTTGGTGCAAAATCCCGACATCCTGGCCGCGATGGGGGCGCAGAAGTCGCACCAGTACCTGGTCGGCTTTGCTGCTGAGACCAACGACTTGGTCGCCAACGCGCAGGCCAAGCTGGAACACAAAGGCGCGGACATGATCGTCGCCAACCCGGTCGGTTACGGGCAGGGGTTTAACGCTGATACGGACACCGTCACCATTCTGCGGCGGGGGCAGGACCCGCTCGCTCTGGATGAGGCCGCTAAACGCGACGTGGCGGCAACGATTGTCGGGCTGGCGGAGGCGGAGATGTAGTCGCCATGGACCATTATGTTGATCGGTATTATTTGGGAAATGCCGCTGAAAAACAGTTTTTTCATGATCACTTAGCTACCTTGGTGGCTAGTGCGGCTAGGTTTGAGGGCATGACGCTGGGTGCGGGAAAGGTGGCTCGAATCTTGAGCACCGGCAGTTTTGATGGCATCCTTCCTACCGATATTTAAATCGTCCTGAACCTCAAGCACGCCTTTGAATACATCACCACCCTTGATAAGCTGACTTTCGATGCTATTTTGCGTGTGAACGAGCTTATTCAGGGGGCCGCTAAGGCAGACGCCGGTCGTATAAGAACGGATATTGTCACGGTGGGGCACACCAACGACACGTATGTACCACCAATTCCGTCTGAACAGACGGAACGGGCATTTTTCGCCAGCCTAATGAGTGCGGACATGTCAGCCACGCAGCAAGCAATCAAGCTCATGTTGCATATCTCCCGGTCGCAATGGTTCGCCGATGGCAATAAACGTACCGCGTTGGTGGTTGCCAACGCGATAATGCTTACTAAAGGCGCCGGTCTGCTGGCTATCCCCGAGAACAAAATGCACTGGTATCTATCCCAGTTGCAAAAGTTCTATTTAACGGGGCGGCAGTCGGCGATTGAGCGGTGGCTGTACGAAGAAGCTATCTTTGGTATCGCGAATGATGCTACCGAGTAGCTGGCAACACTAATAATGTTTTATGGAGGGCACACCTGTCTCAGCGTGTCCTCCTTTGTTTTGCCACAAAATTAAAATCGATGCTAGCTAACTCTCATAATCATGCGGTGGTCAAGTGGTCCCGATATGTCGTAATTATCGATACACCGATGTTCACTGTCTTGACAATGCCGATGTGATGCGATAAATTGCCCTTGTTGAGCAAATTAGAATTAAATGCGTTAAAAATGTGAACGATTTGTGTTTTTGCAAAGCTTTGTCTGGGAAGATGGCGTGCTCAACAACCAATATGAGGGGGTAGTCGCGAATGCGTAGAAATTCGATGACCGAAATGAAGAGGCACTACAAGTTATATAAGTCGGGCTCCAAGTGGGTGGCGGCGGCAATCATTACCGTTAGCGCGGGAGCCATTGTGCTGAGTGGTAACGACACACAATCAGTGGCGGCCGATACCACGACGGCGGCAACGGTACAAACGCAAACCGACACGGGAACGACCGGACAGTCGTCCAGCGCGGGGGACGACGCACAAAATGCAGCGGACAACCACACGCAAAGTAGCACGGCTACGGCGGAGGACATGACGCCAGCGCAATCATCGGCTACCGCGTCACAGGCGACGCCAGCTACTACTACGAGTCAATCGCAGGCTGGCTCAAGTGCAGCCACTAGCGGCGCCACTGCCACCACTGCCACCAGTGGTGCGAGCGCGTCGAGCTCAAGCGCTGCAACCACGACGACACCTGCCGCTACCACCACCGCGCAGGCTACAGCCGACGCAACCGCCGATCCCGGTCCCGCAAACCAGGATACGTTGACCAAGGGGAACGTTGAGGGCCTGTGGAATGAGGGTTATCAGGGTCAGGGCATGGTTGTGGCCGTGATTGATTCTGGGGTCCAACCACACGCAGACTTGCGGTTGACTGACGATAGTACGGCGGCGATTAGCAAAGACGCCGCGGAGGCCGCTATTGCTAAGCTAGGGTACGGCACGTACGTCAACAGCAAGATCCCCTTTGCCTACGATTACGTGAACAACGATAGTGTCAACACGGGGACTACGGTGTCCGGGTCTACGCACGGTGAACACGTCGCTGGTATTATTGCCGCCAACGGGACCGTTGCCGATGGCGCTACCGGTACGTCTAAAGCGTCAGTCTACGTCAAAGGGGTCGCCCCGGAAGCCCAGATTTTGGCGATGCAGGTCATTGATGAGTTCCCGGACGAAAATGCTAACGATATTTCCCGGGCAATAAGGGACGCCGTTGCGCTAGGAGCCAACGCCATCCAAATGTCACTGGGAATTGGTGTGGCCGAACAAGATCTGACCGACGAGGAGCAAGCCGCCGTGCAGTACGCTACCGACCACGGAGTCTTTGTTTCCATCTCGGCCAGCAACAACGCCAACGCGGCCAGCATTGTGGGCTCCGATACGCCGAATGATATTTCCACGGCGTACGTGCCGAAGAACGATTCAACCATTGCCGATCCCGGTGCCGCAGCGTCCGCGATGACCGTCGCCGCCGAGAAGAGTGCGACTGGTGCTGATTCTGAAATGGACGGCTTCTCATCGTGGGGACCAATGGCGGACTATACGCTCAAGCCGGACATCGCGGCGCCCGGTGATAGTGTGACCTCCACGGCCATTGACCCGACAACCAATACCCAAACATACGCAGTTGAGTCCGGTACTTCCATGGCTGGCCCGTACGATGCCGGTGCGGCCCTACTAGTCATGCAGAAACTCAAGGCAACCCGCCCAGAATTGCAGGGCGCGGACCTGGTGAAGGCCGTTAAGCTAGCGTTAATGAACGCGGCCGACCCAATGATTGACTTAAACTACCCGGACACCTACGTCTCCCCGCGGCGCCAGGGTGCTGGACAAATTGATGTGACCAAGGCGGGGAACTTGGCCGTCGCTGCTGAGGGTACAAATAACGCCGGCTCGGTGTCGCTGGGTAAAATCGGGCAGACGACCAGCTTCAACGTGACGTTAACCAATTACGGGCAGACGACCCAAAGCTACACGGTCGACTACGACGGTGGGCCCCTCACGCAGGTGCGGGATACCAGTAACGGTAATATTGTGCACGACCAGAACTTGGCGGGAGCGGCGGTGAACACTGCTACGCCAACGTTTACGCTCGCGCCCGGTGCCAGCAAAGTGGTGACCTTCACGCTCGCGTTGGCTGATGCGGTTGCCGCTGACCAAATTGTCGAGGGCTACTTGACATTCAAAGCGGAGGACGACACCCAGACCATCAGTGTGCCGTACCTCGGCTACTTTGGTGACCTAACCACCGAGCAGATTATTGATGATTCGGCGAACAAGCAGGACTCAATCTTTAAGGGTGGGTACCTCGTTGATAACAACAATAACCCGCTGGGGGTCACCGACGCTGCCTCACTGAGCAACCTCGTGAATAGCGACGTAACGGGCAAGTACACGTGGGGACAGGTGCCCGCGTACATTGAGAACGGCAAGGTCTCGTTCTCGCCTAACGGAGACGGTGCTAGCGATACCGTGTACCCATACGTCTTTGCCAAGCAGAACCTCAAGGCGGTCACCATTCAGATTCTGGACGCTAATGGTAACTTGGTTCGCGTGCTCGACAAGGAGAACAACACGACCAAGTCATACCTGCAAAATGGCTCCAGTTACAACTCTGACTTAGGGTTGAGCACCGACATGCGTCTGGATACCGACGCGTTTACCTGGGATGGTCGGATTTACGACCAACAGACGGGCAAGTACATCACGGCGCCGGATGGCAGGTACAC
Organism: Lacticaseibacillus pantheris DSM 15945 = JCM 12539 = NBRC 106106; assembly: GCF_001591865.1. NCBI lineage: Bacteria > Bacillati > Bacillota > Bacilli > Lactobacillales > Lactobacillaceae > Lacticaseibacillus > Lacticaseibacillus pantheris. The sequence continues at coordinate 22,084 of NZ_BCVS01000005.1, read as the reverse complement.
TTACCGGATTGTGACTGAGCAGTACAACGACGGGGCGGAGCAGGAACAAAACTTTGATTTACCTGTAGCCGTGGATACCGTCGCACCGACTCTGACCGGTCTGACTTACGCCAAAGGTCAGTTGACGGCCAGCTACAACGACCAGGGTGCGGGGTTCAGCCAGTTTAGTGACGCGGTGCTCAAGATTGGCGCCCAGGAGTATGGGGTGAGTCTCGATAACAACGGGCAAAGTAACGCTGGGACAATCAGCTTCAAACTGACGGCAGCGCAAATGGCCGCCCTAGCAACGAGCGATGGGCAGCTGACCTTGACGGTGACGGACGTTGCTGGCAACCACACCAGCGCGAGTGTACAGGCGTTTGCGGGTACTACTTCGGCCTCATCGACCGATACTGCCGCCACCGTCGCACCGCAGTTTAGTTGGCAAGTCGGCGATGGTAGCTACAACCGCTGGCGTAAGGAGGGCTTCGTGCAGGCCGTGTCCGACCAGACGAGTTTCACCGCCTACGCCCAGGTGCCGGCGGGCGTCGATTGGATTGTTTACGCGACCGACGCTATCTCGGGCAAGGTGTTCCCGGGCAAAGTTGATGCGGCTACTGGTATCGTGACGTTTAACCTGACCGAAGGGGCTCCGTACGGCGACTTTGTGGGCACCGTCCTGTACCCGACCGCTAACTTTGGCGAATACAAGCAGGCTGGACGTGCTGACGGGGACGAAATGATCGTCTTCCTTGACGCTGACGGCACTGCCGGATACGGTCACTTCAGCACAACGAATCCACACACGGTGATTGCTCTGCGCGATAACGCAGACGCGGCTGCGGACGCTACGGTCACGACCGGGGCGCCAGTGCTTAGTGGGCGCGCCTTTGCGGACATTACGACGCACGCACAGCCAACTGCTGGGCTTTCCTTTGATAAGTTTAATGACAACACGTTTACGTTGGTGGGTGCTGATCAGGTGGCGGACGTTTACGACCCGCAGACTAGTGAACTGACGATTACGGGTAAGGTGGCTGATCCTGCCGGGAAGGCCATGACGGTGACTGATGCTACCGAGCCGACCAAGGCGGTTGCGATTAACGCGGACGGGACGTTCAGCTTCACGGTGCCATTCAAAGCCGCTGAGCAGCAGTCAGTTGGTTACCGTCTGACGACGACTACGACCAACGATGACGGCACGACGGCAAGTAGCACGGCTTACGGCGAGCTCCAGATCTACCTGGACACCGTCTTCCCAACTTTGTCCATGCCGCAAGCCGACACGTTGACGGTTGATGCGGATGGTAACTACGATATCACGACGTCGGACCCGACCTTTACCGTCACGGGCACCGTGAACGATAACGTGAATGGTTACCGGCTGTACACGAACGGCGATAACGTTGTGCACCAGAAGAACCTGGCTGGCTTTAACAACCACGTGGATGCGGATGCGGCCAGCTCAAACCCTTATGGGGCGGCTGACTTTAGCCAGACGTACAACTTGTTGAAGGGCGATAACTACTTCACCGTGACCGCCGTGGATATGGTGGGTAACACCATCACGAAGGTTTTCCACGTCGTACGGGTGGACGCAACTAGCGTGACACCAACCGGTGATGAATCGCAGGGCAGTGAGGGTACCGCCACCACCAGCCCCGTGGTTGATGGTGGGCAGCGCGGGCAGGCGCAGGGCGCTCCAGACGTGCACCCTGCTGCACCTGGTTACAAGAATGATGGTCAGGGTGGCGTACAGCTAGTACCTGCCGCCAGCCAGGCAGGTCGTCCGCAGAGTGGTGCTGATCAAGGTCAAAGCCCAGCAACTACGACTGCGGCGGCAATGCCGGCGACGGGGGATGCACACAGCCCGTTGGCCGCAATCGGTCTAGCTATCCTCAGCATGCTGGGACTGGCTGGACTTGCATCCCGGAAGCGGCGTGTATAGTTTATATGTAGACGATAGCGGCAACATCGGGGGGGGTGAAGAGGATGCAACCAGTGACCATTACTAATTTAGACCGGGTGTTGACCGCGTTGGTGCAGGCGCGCCAGCGGGGAGAGCTCTCTCCTGACCAGGTGGTGCTGGATGTACGCCCGCACGAGCCCGGATCGGCGCACGTTTTCACGGTACGGGACGACGCTGGCAGGCAGCACGTACTCGTTGAACTCCGGTTTAATGAGCCCTTACCCGATAACTACGCCAGCGAAATACGCCGCCGCGGCTACCACCTCGAATTGGTGGATGGACGGTAATCATAAAGAACTTGAAGTCGGTACACGGCGCATTGATTGCGAAGTGTGCCGGCTTTTTGCGTTTGTCTCGGCAATTGTTCGATTAGATTTATTGCGGTATCTTTGCCAAAACTGAGCGGACGCAACCACGCGCAACGGTCTATCCGAGCCCCGGTATAAAGCAATTTATCGCGGCCAATAAATTAAATCTTTACCCGCCATCCCCGTCCCGTTACGCTTAAATTAAGGACAGAGGTACTGTCACAGTTAACGAAGGGGGACGACATCATGCATTTTTTATGGGCATTAATCGTTGGTGCGCTAATTGGTGCAATTGCTGGTGCCATCACCAGCAAGGGTCACTCAATGGGGTGGATCGCGAATATTATTGCTGGTCTACTGGGCTCCGTCGTCGGTGAGGCGATTCTGGGGCACTGGGGGCCGCAACTAGCGGGGATGGCGCTGATTCCATCCATTATTGGGGCGGTCATTCTGGTGGCAATCGTGTCACTGATCGCCGGTCGTTCGGATCATCATTAGGGGGACGAGTACATGGACACAGTAAAAACAGTGTTTAAATTTATGTTGGCTAGCACCTTGATTGTTGGTGGTGTGCTGGTAGCCGGAACCGTCATGGCCGCTAAGGGCATCGACGGTCTGGGCGACAAACTCCAGGCAAAGCTGCACGGTTAACCGGATAGCAAAGGCCACCCCACAAATGCGGGGTGGCCTTTACTATTGGTGTCAGTAGTTAGTCGACCCGGACTATCTTACCCACTGCAATCGGCAAGGTGACGTGGGCGTCGAACATCCCCACCATTCCGGCGACGCTGTCTGGCAACTGGAGGTCGGCCGGTACGCCGTGGATGTAGATAACGCGGCGGTCCAGCTGCAGGTCGCGACTACCAAACGCATTGGCAAAGTTATCCTGCAGTTCGGCCAGTGGCACGACTTTGGTGTACGCAAAGTGGCCATCGGCGTCTGCCACGGGGTAGCGGTCGTGCGGGATGTCCATGTGTTCCGGCGCGTCGTCAAACGGGACCATCGTGGTACCCGACACGGACTCGGTTTCCATCAGGTCGACAAAGCCGTCGCCGTTCACGTCCTGGGCGGCCGTGGCGATTTCCGCAGCGCGGCCATCCGGGAATCCGTGGAAGTGTTCCCAATGCTCGGTGCTGGCGGGTGTGCCAAACATCTCGATGGTGATGGTTAGTTCGGTGTCCGTTAGCTCTAAGCTGGCGGTACCATGCGCACTGGTGCCGATTTTGTTTGCGTTTAACGGGACGATTTCTGCTTTGTAAGTAGTCATTACTATTTTCCTCCTCGTAATTGTTACGCTCAGTGTACGTCCAAACGCGTATACTGTAATTGACATTTATCAATTCGCTGTGGAGGCTACTAACTATGCATGATCCCCGTCAGTGCGTCGCCGGCGCGCCCATCTTTGCCGGCTTACCAGACCCCATTATCGCTCAGATTGCGGCCATATCGACCCACCAGCAGCCCGTCCGCAAAGGTGAATTGTTGTACGCGGCAGGGACGACCGCGGACCGGCTGCTGGTGGTGGACAGCGGTCGGGTGAAGGTGTTCCGGACTGCCGCGGACGGTACGGAACAAATCATGTACTTTCTCGCCGGTCACGCGGTGGACAGCGAGGCGGCTTTGTTCATGGACGTAGAACACCAGAACTCGGCTGTGGCCACGGAGGACGCCCGGGTGTGTTCGATTCGCCGGGACGACTTCCGAACGTTGGTGGCGAACACACCGCAACTCGCGGTCAACCTCCTGAGCGCCTTTGGTAGTCGGCTGACCACGCTTGAAAACCGTAGCGCGGGGCTCGGTACGTTAACGGCACACGCGCGGTTGCTCCGCTACTTGGAAGATACGGGTGCCCGCCTGCGGACCGATTACTTCCGGTTACCGATGAGTAAACGCGACCTGGCGGGGTGGCTGAGCATCACGCCGGAGACGCTCAGCCGTAACCTGAAGCGCCTGGTGCGGGAGGGTCGTATCGAGATGCAGGGGCAGATGGTGCGGTTATTGTAAGCGCGGCTATCGGTATGTAGCCTGCATTTCACCCCAGATGGTGCTGATAAAATCGGCGTTGTCGGCAAACGCCGCGGCTGTGGCGGTTGGGTCACGCAGCGTCCCACGAACCGCCCCGGTCAGGTACGACGTCAACACCGCCTGGGCCGCCACCGTATCAATCGAGTCATCGGTGAGGGACGTAATCACGCTCCGAACGAATAGGTGGTCCTGCTGGTACAAAGTCGTAGCATGAGCCGTATCCGTGATTACGGCTGCGGCCATGTCGGTCTCCAGCTGCGTAATAATGCCCGCCTGAAAATTACGGTAGCCACTATTCAACTTTGCCGCCAAGTCGGGACGGGCAGCGCGTAAATCGTTATGCAAAACGGGTGACATCGAACCCAACAATAGCAACGTGTTGATTCGGGTACGGACGTACTGGGCGGGACTGGGGTCAACTGTACTAAGAGTATTAGCGGCAATAAATTGCAGGTGCCGGCCAATCGCCGCATCCACGATTTCGTCCTTATTACTGAAGTAGAGGTACAAAGTGGCACGGCTGACTCCAGCAAGACTGGCAAGCCGATTCATTGATAGTTTGGCAAAGCCGTGGGCAACCACCACATGGTTTAACGTGATGGTCAGCGCGGTTTTTTTGTCGTCCTTATTCGTGGGCATGAAATTCCTCCTTGACATTTCTCTGAACAAATTATACAGTTTCGTGTGTAAATTGTCTAATAAGTTTGTCAAAATTAATGACGGATGGTTTTAACCCGAGGGAGAGTAAATATGAATAACAAAACGATTGTGGTTACTGGTGGCTCCGGCTTCGTAGCGGGGTGGGTGATTCGGGATTTGTTACAGCACGACTATACTGTCCGCGCTTCGTTACGGAACATGCGCAAAGCGGACCGGGTAACCGGTAGCGTTACGCGTGGGTTACCAGCAGAGCAGGCCACGCGCCTCAGTTTCTTTACCGCTGACTTAACCAGTACGGATGGGTGGGCGGCAGGAATGCACGGCGCGGATGCCGTTATGCACGTTGCTTCGCCTTTGGGCCACGGCACCGAGTCAACGGCAGAAATGGTCCGTGTTGCTCGGGGCGGGACGCTTAATGTCCTACAGGCAGCACATGACGCAGGGGTCACCCGGGTGGTCATGACCAGCTCTCAAGCAGCATCAACCGCCCCAACTAGTGTGGGTGATCAGTTATTGGATGAAGAATACTGGTCACCGGAAGATAATCCCGAGCTAGACCCTTACCGGCGGTCCAAAATTGCGGCAGAAAAGGCCGCGTGGCATTTTGCGCGGGAACAGGGGATGGAACTCACCACGATTATGCCCGGTGCTATCTTTGGTCCCATTCTGACTCCAGACCAAATTAGTTCAGACAGTATTCTGCTGACAATGTTGCGCGGGCAGCACCTGGTACCCAAAGTGCCGATGGAAATCACTGACGTTCGCGATTTGGCGACCTTACACCGGCTGGCGCTGTCTAATCCGGCTGCTGTAGGACACCGGTATTTGGCTGCGGATCAGTTGATGACCATGCCGTCAGTGCTGGCCACGTACCGGCAGGCGTTTCCAGAGCTACACCTGCACTTTGTGGCCGCACCCAACTGGACGGTGCGGTTGATGTCGCGGTTTGTACCCTCGTTACGGACACTGGTACCGATGCTACGGCGCCGCTATCGGCACACAACGGCCGCGGCGCAGCGTGATTTGAGTTGGACTCAGCACACGCCCGCAGAAACCGTTTTGGACGCAGCGCGGTCACTAATGGATGCCGGGTTGGTGAAGTAGGCGCCGCTAGTCGTCTTCGTGCATCCATTTGTCAAAGTTTGGTGACTGCTTTGCGTCGTAATGTCCGTTTTGATCGAAGATAACGCGCACGTGGGGAATATGTTGTGTCAACTCAAGCCAATTAGGTGCGGGGGGAATTTGGTAATAACGCACTGGTCGTGGCTTTCGCTGAAATAGACCCTGTCACCAGTATGCAACTCCAGTTTTCTACGTATAGATGAGGTAGCTCTTTCCGCTCGTCTCTCGTTAATACTGTAGTAAGGATGGGCATATTTTTCTACTTTCGCCAGCATTAATACTTTCGCGGGCAACTCAAGTGATACCGTTGGGCCAATTGAGATTCAAGTAAGAAAAAATTGTTATTGTACCTGCAAACGCTTTCTATAACTGCCGCTTTCCGGTGAGCCTTTAACGTATAGACCCGAAAAAGAAAATGTTTTTTAATTCAGAAAGCGTTTACAAATTCAGTTAGTGCGTTTATTATAACCTTTGTAAAGAGCAACAGCATAAACGGATCGTTACTACTCAACTAGGCGTAACCGTGGCTGACGGCGCTGGTAATACCAGCGGTGTAACCACGGTTATTTTTGTGCGCTCAGATAGCTAATAATTACGTGAATGCCCCCGGGGTGCTCTGAACAATGCAATTATTCATTGTTACTAGCGATGCTGAAAGAAGGAAAGAGTCATGCAATTTATTATCTCAAGGCTTGAAAAGCATCAAAAGCTGTTCGAGAAAATCTCGCGCAACATTTACTTAATGGCAATTAAAGATGGCTTTATTGCTGCAATGCCAATCATCCTGTTCTCCAGTGTGTTCATTCTGTTGTCAAATGTACCACCACTAATTGGTATTACAATTCCAACTGATCTCAACGCGTGGTTCAACAAGATTTATAACTACACCATGGGTTTTGTGGGCTTCTATGTAGCGGGGACCACCGCTAAGGCGTTAACTGGGTCCATTAACCAGCGCATGAAGGGTGGACGTTTCATCAACAATACCTCCACCATGATGGCCGCGATGGTTGGCTTCATGCTACTGGCCATCGGCACGACTAAGGCGGGTAACTACCAGGCGGGTTTCTTTGGTACGGATGGTATTCTGTCGGCATTCGTAGCCGCCTTTGTCACCGTTTGGGTATACCAGTTCTGTGTTTCTCGTGACCTAACCATCAAGCTACCAAAGGAAGTACCTGGCGCCATTTCGCAAACGTTCCGGGACATCATTCCGTTTGGGATGGCTACCTTGATTTTTTCTTTGATTGATGTGGCTGCACGGGCATGGCTGTCCGTACCGTTTGCACAGGTGATTCAGACCGTACTTGCACCAATTTTCAAAGGGGCCGACACTTACCCGGGGATTATGTTTGTTGAGTTCCTCATCCCCCTGTTCTGGTTCATGGGTATTCATGGTCCGTCCGTGGTTAAGCCAGCCATTGAGTCAGCTTTGTTTGGTAACACTACGGCTAACTTGGCATTATTCAAGGCGGGGCATTTTCCTATCCACGCCCTGTCCGAAAACTTTTTGAACTTTGTGGGTGAATTGGGCGGCACTGGTGCAACCTTCGTGGTACCGATTCTCTTCTTACTATTTGCCCGGTCAAAGCAGCTTAAAGCTATTGGGACGGCGTCGGTCGTACCAGTAATGTTCGCCGTGAACGAGCCATTACTATTTGGTGCACCAATTGTGCTGAACCCGTACTTCCTGGTTCCATTTGTCATCGCGCCGATGGTGAACGTGGCCATTGGTAAGTTGTTCATTGACTTGCACCTGATGCGTGGGTTTATGTACGTGCTGTCATGGGCATTGCCTGGGCCAATTGGGGCATTCCTAGACACCAACTTCCAGTGGAGTTCACTGGTACTTATGGCGATACTGTTAATCCTTGATGCCCTGATTTACCTACCGTTCATTAAGGCGTATGACGCTACTTTGATTTTGCAGGAACAGGGCCAAGGTGCCGTGGCGGTTGCTGGAGCCACCGATGGTCCGGCCGTTGCTGAAGCTACAACAGCGACGGAAGCCACAGCCACTACGACTGCCGATACTGTCGACAAGGCAGACGAGCAGCCACTCAAGAAACTTGACCAGCAGCTTAAGGTGCTAGTACTTTGTGCCGGTGGTGGCACTAGTGAGCAACTGGCGAACGCACTGGTCGAAGGCGCGAAGGCGACCGGTGAACCGATTGTTGCGACTGCGGGTGCATATGGCTCGCACCACGATATTCTGCCGAATTACGACCTCGTGGTGTTGGCCCCGCAGGTTCGTACGTATTACAGCGATTTGAAGGCCGATACTGATAAACTGGGTATTAAGCTCGTGGCCACTAAGGGTCAGCAATACATTGCGCTGACGCACGATCCGGCCAACGCCGTAAAGTTTGTCCTGGACGCGGTCAACAATACTGAGGACGATAAGGGGTAGTTAGAATAATAATAGTAGGAGGACACCATGAAGTTAATAGTTCGGCAGATCTATAACAACAACAGTGCCCTAGTCACAGTCGGTGAAGGTAAGGAAGCCGTCATTCAGGGTAAAGGCATTGGTTTTGGAAAGCGTAAGGGCGATGTCATCGACGCCAGTAACGCTAGCAAAATTCTTTATCTAGATGACAGCCGGGTACGCGGTCAGTTTGCGAGTTTATTGAAAAATGTACCCATTGATATTGTGGTGACCGTCTTTGGCGCGGTTGATCAGGCTAAGCGTGACTACCACATGCAGCTGCTGAACTATGTGTACATTACGCTGACTGACCACGTGTTTCAGATGTATAAACGGTTGATGGACGGCCGTTACCAGCCAAGTGTCGTGCCAGACATCCATGACCGGTTTCCGGCCGAGTACGCGGTGGCCCAAGCAACTTTGGCGTCGATTAACCGAGCTCTGAACGTGCAGTTCCCACAAGCCGAAGTAAAAAGTTTGGCTTTACACTTCATCAACGCTCAGGGCGAGGAGAACGACGATACGGTTGCTGCTACTCCAGATATGACTACTGAGGTTAATAACACGGTTAAATCCGTGTTCAGTAGATATCATATTCAGCGCAACGTGGCGAACCAGAACTACTTTGACCGCCTCATGATTCACTTGCAGTACATGGTGGAACGGGTGAAAGCCAACGACCAGGACGCCCAAACACTGAGCTCGGAAATCTACCGGGAGTACCAGCAGAAATTTCCACGGTCGTACGGGATTGCTGCCGAGATTGCTGACCAGCTGGAAAAGCAACTCCAGGTACAGTTGACGGAGAACGAACGGTTGTACTTCATCATCCACATTCAACGTTTAATTCAAGAAAATGACGCACAGGAATAACGTAGTCGCAGGGGGTAATTGATTATGGCAACAAAGAAAGAAATTTCCATGACGGGGTTCGACATCGTCGCGTACGCGGGTGACGCCGAGACAGACTTGCTGGATGCACTCGACTCAGCACACAAAGGCAAGTTTGACCACGCACGTGAACTAGTTAAGTCCGCGGAAGAGTCAATTAACCTTGCCCACAACACGCAGACCAAATTATTGAGTGCCGAAGCCGGTGGTCAGGAGATGGACGTGACGTTCATCATGGTGCACGCGCAGGACACGTTAATGACCACGATGATGCTCAAAAATGAGGCCAAGTACTTCATTGATGAATATGAACGTATTCATGATTTAGAACAAAAGTTGGCCGACCATACTCGCAATTAAGATGGGGGTAAATGAACCGTGGAATCATTATTGAAACGTGTTAAGCAGTTGCCAGATGGCTTTGTATGGGGTGGGGCCACCGCCGCGTACCAAGTCGAGGGTGCAACCAAAGTCGATGGTAAGGGTAAGACCATGTGGGATGACTATTTAGCGGCGCAGGGCCGGTTTAGTCCGGATCCCGCTAGCGACTTCTACCATCGTTACCCTGAGGATATTGAGCTGGCCAAGCTCTACGGACTGAACGCTGTCCGGGTATCAATCGCCTGGTCACGAATCTTCCCAGATGGAGCGGGTGAGCCCAATACAGCGGGAGTAGCGTATTACCACCGCCTGTTTGCGGACTGTATTGCGAACGGCGTGACGCCTTACGTTTCCTTACACCACTTTGACACGCCCAAGCGGCTGTTTGATGACGGTGATTGGCTGAACCGTGCGACTATTGATGCTTTTGTGCGGTACGCCGATTTCTGTTTCGGTGAGTTTACCGAAGTGCAGAATTGGTTCACCATCAACGAACTAATTTCACTGGCCTTTTCGCAGTATATCCAGGGTAACTTCCCACCCAGCCACCACTTTGACGTGACTAGCGGTATTCAGGCGCAACATAATGAGTTGCTGGCACACGCACGGGTAGTAAACCTGTTCAAGGAGAAGGGGTATGCCGGGCGCATCGGTTTAATTCACGTATTACAGCCGGTTTACGCGTATCCAGAAACGCCGGCCAACCAACACGCGGCGGATTTGGAAGATGCCTTCATGAACCGTTTCTTACTGGATGGTACCTTTAAGGGTGAGTATACCGATGCCACCATGGCACTGATTGATGAATTGTTGGACGCTAATGACGCGCACCTAACGATTGAACCTGGCGATATGGAGATTATTAAGGCCGCTTCCACCCAGAATGATTACTTTGGTATGAACTACTACCAGCCTTCGTTTGTTACCGCCTATGCTGGTGAGAGTACGAATAGCTTCAATGGCACTGGTGAGAAGGGGACTAGCGCGTTCAAGTTTAAGGGCGTGGGTCAGCATGTGAAGAAGCCGGGTGTGGACCAAACCGACTGGGATTGGAATATTTATCCGGAGGGTATGTATGACATGCTCAAGCGGGTTGCAACCGAGTATCCCAACAGTAAAACCATCTACATTACGGAAAATGGCTTGGGGTACAAGGACGAGTATCAGGGCGTGGGTCAACTAATTAACGACGATAAACGGATTGATTTTATTGACCGACACGTTGAAGCGCTACTCCAAGCGCGCGTGGAAGGTGTTGACGTTCAGGGCTACTTTGTTTGGTCGCTACAAGACCAGTTTTCCTGGGCCAATGGTTATAATAAGCGTTATGGCTTGTTCTACGTCAACTTTGATACGCAGGCGCGTGAGATTAAAAAGAGTACCTTGTGGTTTCGTGAGCTAGGACGGACAATTGGCGGCTAGTCACCCCGACCAATGCCGACTGTCCAGTTGCTGGTTCTAGAACCAGGACGTAAACTAATGCATGACACTAAGCCCCGCCGGAATTTCCCCAATCGGGATTCAGACGGGGCTTGGCGCGTGTTGCGGTTGAACCAGGAAGGAAGCGCGTAGTGGATACCATAATTAATTTTACCCGAGCTAATCCCATAGTGGTGATGGCGTTATGTCTTTGGTTGGCCACGTGGGTGAGTGGGTCGGCACTGAGTAAAGCCGTGGCGGGAGCGCTGCAGTTAGCCATCGCCATTACTGGAATTGTGACGACGGTGGGGATACTATCAACCGTTTACCGACCGGCTTTAGCCGCAATGGCCCGGCAAACCGGCGTGAATTTGCCTGTGGCTGATGTTGGCTGGGCGCCTATTGCCACCATTACGTGGGCCGCACCGCACACGTTACTGTTTCTTGGCGTGGCACTGATCATCAATATTATCATGCTTAAATTACGTTACACCCAGACGTTGGACATTGACATCTTTGATATTTGGCATGTGGCCTTTACGGCGCTGTTGGCTATGTATACTGGGGCCCCATTGTGGCTAACCCTAGTCTTTGTGGCGCTACTGGTGGTGCTGAAATTAATTAACGCGGACCTGATGAAGCCGACATTTAATGACTTACTGGGGAATCCTAGTAGTCTGATGACCACTAGCCATTTGAACTACATGATTAACCCACTCGTGATGGTGCTAGATAAATTGTACTCACTGTGTTTGGGGTGGCTGGACCATTTTGATGTTGATGCCGCCGCTTTGAATAATCGAATTGGGTTTGCGGGTAGTCGGTTTGCTATCGGTATGTACATCGGCATTTTTGTGGGGCTAATGGGGAGACTACCGTTGACATCAGTGGCAACGCTGGCCCTGACGCTGGCGACAACCCTGGAATTATTTAACGTTATCGGTGGTTGGTTCACGGCGGCGGTTGATCCACTGACGCAGGGATTAACTAACCGTCTTAATCACATTTTTGCCGGTTGGTCACTCAACGTTGGGTTGGATTGGGCCTTTTTGTCGAGCCGTTCCGAGCTGTGGGCAACCGCTAATATTTTGGCCCCCATTATGGTTGTGGAGGCCTTGATTTTACCTGGTAACCGTATTTTGCCGCTCGGGGGAATCATTGCGATGGGCGTTACACCGGCTTTACTAGTGGTGACACGCGGGAAGGTAATCCGGATGGTGGTCATTGGCGCCGTGGAATTACCGTTGTTCCTCTGGGCCGGGTCGCTGTCCGCCCCGTTTATCACCCACGCGACCGCATCACTAGTGGGAGAGCATGGAATAATGGCAATCAGCGCGGCCACTAAGGAGGGGCCCGTGGAGCAACTACTGGCGGTAGCATTAGGCAAAAGTAGTGGTGGCGATGCCAAATGGGTGATGGTCACGCTGGTTGGTACAATTGCGTACCTGCTACTATTTGCCTGGTACGCCCGCGTGATGCGGCGCCGTAACCGGGAGTACCAGTAAAACCGGTCAACAAAAAAGCAGCCGCGGCTGCTTTGCAGTGATAATGATACGTATTCACGCAACGGCTTTTTCCGCCGGCGCAGGTCGGCCAAAGTAGTAGCCCTGCTCGAGCATGATACCAAAGTTGGTGCGGTCAAACGCCATCTCGTATTGCGTTTCGACGCCCTCGAGGATGAACTCCAGGTGGTATTCTTGCGCGATGCCGGTCCAGAATTTAATGCGTTCGGCCATCTGTTCAAAGGTGGCCGTTTTGCGTAGGTTCTGCATGGCGAACTTCACGCCATCGACGTACGGAAACAGGGTGTGTACTAGCTCAAAGCTGTTGTCGCTACCCACGTCGTCGATGTATATTTTGACCCCGCCAGCGTGGTAAATGCTGCTAATTTCACGGACGTATTGCAGGCTGGGTGTGTCCATGATTTCCACAATCAATTCTTCGGGGCCGTCCGCGCGTTGCTTGAACAGCGTTAGCGCGGTTGCTACCGTTGCGTCCCGGAATTCCTGGGCGGTGAGGTTAAGCGTGACCGATTTGCATTGTGAGTGCCGAAGGAAGTGCCGGAGCAAGTTAATCTGGGTGCCGACGCTAATCTCAAAGCTTTGCGGTAACACCCAACGATGGTGGCTCGCATCATATTGCCGCAGCAGTAGTTCGTTGTGCACGAGTCGCGGGTTGTCAGCGTTGACGTCATAGATGCCCTGACCAAAGTAGGCCAGTTCGGCGTGGTGGGCCTGATGGTGCTGGCCGTACACTTGGCCGTCCAGGGTGATCACGTCGCGACCAGAATGTTTGCTTTGCTGCAGGTTAGTCGTCGCGCGTTGGTAAGTATCTTCCACCGATTCGTCGCGGGGATGCATACTGGTCATCCCCACCGATACGGTCAAGTTAACCTGACCACCTTTGTAGTAGAAATGGTGTGTGCGCACGGCCTGCCAGCAGGCCACGATGATGGGTAAGGCGGCCTGACCATCGGCGTTCTTTACGGCGACCGTGAATTCCTGCCCACCTGTCCGGAGAATCTCGACGGAATCGGCGTACTGGCGGAGCGTCTCCTCCAGCAAGTGGGTAAGGTCCAGCAGGAGGCCGTTACCACCCATGTGACCGCACTGCGTGTTGACCTGGGCAAAGTGGTCGATGTCCATCACGGCCATGGTGAACGTACCGGCAGACTCCTGTGCTGTGTTGAACATGTCGGTCATATGGTGCTCGTACCGTTCGTAGGTGGCGGCCGTCGTCAGCACGTTGTTGGTGATCTGGGCGGCTTTGGTCATCGCGTGATGGCGGTACACCCAGTAGATGTTGAGTACGCTCGCCATGATGAGGAACATCCCGATCGCGATGGTGAGGCTCAGGCCGGTACCGTCGAGGCCGAGTAGCGTGGTGGCCGGGAGGGTCATCCAGAATGCAAAGTCGGCAAGTGCGGACATGGTCATGTTGAGCGCGAGGTTGGCGCGTGTGGTCCGCGATTGCGCCCGAATAACAGAAAGCAGTCCCAGCATAACGACGGTCATCGTCATAACGAGTGGGCTGGTCAGGTTGTCCCAGTGAGCCGCAATCCAAACGAGCAGAATACCCGCGACGCGCACCATGTATTCCGGCCAGGTTGTGTTGGTATCGAACAGTACGGATGACAGTAGAATTAGCGCACCGTTGGTATATATGACTGCGTTTGTCGGTCCAACCATGCTGGCCGTGATAAACAGTACGATGCCGAGGCCCTCAATGCCCAGCGAGAGCAGTATGCGCCAAACCGGCGATGACGGATTCGTTGCTGGTTGCGTGGCTAGACGGTGCCAATAGCTGGAGTAGAAACTGGCAAAGCTAGTGATGAAGAATGTCATCACCAACAATTGCACAATCTGCGGTTGAATTTGGTTAATGGACATGCGTGCACCTCCCCAAAGGCGGCTTTTTGGTCGTAGCATTCGTCCCCCGAGGACGCCACAGCCCACAGTATTATCTAAGTTCAGTCTAGGTCTTTGTGGGCTATTCCACAAGCAAATAATTTCCCGCTAGTACATGGAAACGTTTCGGGATTAAGTGCGCCGCTATCGTCATGTATACGCTAACCATGGTACACTGGGAACGACGAATAGGGGGCATGAGATTATGGGCAAAGTCAGACTGATGATTAGTGATATCGATGGCACCTTGGTGAACGATGAGCACGTCATTCCCGCGAACGTGGTGGCGGCAATTCGGAATTACAAGGATTGCGGTGGGCGTTTCGTGTTGGCGTCGGCCCGACCGCCTTTGGGGATGACCGCTTTGGCCGACCAGCTTGGCTTTGACGTACCGTTAGTGAGCTTCAACGGAGCTTACATTACTCAGCGTGATGCGGACGGTGAGCTTGCACCTTTGTTTGAGGAGCCCCTCGCAACCAGCGCGGCGCGGACGGTGTACCGGTTGGCGCGCGAGCAAGACCTCGGGGTCAGTGTGAACGTGTTCTCGGAACTTCACTGGTACGTCGACGAGGAGGAGTACTGGGAGCAACAGGAGGCCGCCATCACGGGTTTTGCCCCGGAAGTCCAGCCGCTCCGGGAAGTGCTGGCCGGCACGGAACCAATCCACAAAATTTTGGTGATGGGCGAAGAGCCATCCATCGACGTGCTGGAGGCCGCGTTGACCGACCGTCCTGAGCTAGAGCTGGCCATCTCGCGGTCGAAGCCGACCTATTTGGAGATTACGCACGATGGGGTGACCAAAGCAGCGGCGCTAACATTTTTGCGCGACTACTTTGATATCCCGTTGGCGGAAACGCTAGCGATTGGTGATGGTGGCAACGACTTGCCCATGGTCCGTGCGGCCGGCGTGGGTGTTGCAATGGGCAACGGCGCCAAGGCGCTCCAGCAGGTAGCTGATGCGGTGGTGGCCGACAATAATGTCGGGGGCATTGCGGAGGCCATCAAGCGGTTTGGTGTTTAGGTCGCAAACGATTTGTTATGCCATTATTGGCACGTGTGGTAGCAAAACTGACATTTTTGCGACCGCACGTTTTTTATTGGGACAAATTTTCCTGATAAAAGTCTATGGTAACGATAACGCTTTGCAATTAGCCGTTAGAGGCGTTTACCAATGATACGGCTGTTTGCACAGGCTTTACATATGCAAAAACGGCGACTAGTTGGTGTTTCTCATTTAAACGCCACAAACAGGAAAATAAATTTACCGTTATTCCAAAATAGGCAAATGAATAGCAGCGGCAATTGAATGCGTATTCGTCAACATGTACAAAGCTATTTATTGGGTAAAAGTTATCGTGCGATAAAGACGGACCAATACTTACCGGCTATTATCACCATATTGAGTGTAAGTTGTTACTAGGTTTTTAAGTATTGGGGGATACTTTTGAAAATTAAATATATTTTTGCTTCTGTAGCAAGTGCGGCTTTGTTGGCTGTCGGCGTCCTGGGGGGGACACCTGGTCAAACAAGCAGCGCTAATGGTGCCGTGCGCTCTTCGGAATCTTCCAGTCACAAAGTGGCTAAGAAGTCTGCCGTCAAGAAAAGCAAGGTTGTGGCAACGAGTACTGCGAAGAAGGACCACAAGCAGCAGGATGCCAAGAAGGCGTCCGCTGCCAGTGCGTCTAGCGCAAGCAGTAATAGTGCCAGCCAGGCTAGTGCAAGTAGCCAAAGTGGCCAGAGTAACCAGAATGCTAACGCTACTAGTGCGTCCAGCGCGGCGAACAACGCTACCTCGAACACGACGAATACTGCTAACCAGAGCAACACCGCGACTGCGTCCACAACGGCACAGAGCACGCAGGCTAGTCAAGCCCAGGCACCGACGCCTACTACCGGTTTCACGGTTGGTGGGTCGACGTATGCCATCCGCTCATTTAGTGGTAGTGGCTCCGTTCCGGCCGACAGTTATGTGTACCAGTGGACGGGGATGAGCAATCACTACTTGTTTGAACGGACCGGTGTTGCCTTTGGTTCGCTCGCTAGCGCCGGTGTTGGCTCAACGGTCGCTGTTAATGGCCACCAGTACACCATCCGTCAGGTTCTGTACAACCAGAACAACACGACGGACGCTGCGTACAACGCACTGATGGCCGGTAAGGCTCAGTGGGGCGGCATTAGCTTTCAGACCTGCGAAGCCACGAACGGTTTTGTTCGGCTGTACTTTGCTAACTAATATGAATGTTAATGGATTAACGCAATGTTGATCTATATTCAACGACTCGATTCCGCCGACTGCGGTATCGGGTCTTTTTTTGTGACAATAGAAAAAGGCCTCCGCTGTCCACACGGAGGCCTCAATGAGGGAGGGCGATGCGGCTCTGGGAGACCACATCACGTTTATGAAGAAGAAGTTGTAGGAGCGAGGTCTGGGTTCCTCGTTTCTATGTTGCTTATTATGCCGACCAAGTGTGAAGAAATTGTGCAGAGACCGTTATGGTTATTTGCGAATTTTGTTAAGCAAGGGTAAAGGGTGAGCGCTCGTGCACTGGCACACTACGTTACTCGTTCTGACTACGGTTAAACCAGTAAACACTCCAGTCTCTCAGCGGTGCTGCGCACAGCTTCCGCGTACGAGTTAAGTTAGAGTACGGTGCTGAAAGCACCTACTCTAACTAAAAAAAAACGAAGCCCGCCTCGGGAGCCTCTGTCCCTCTTGCGCACTTCGTCCTGGTAATCCTGCTGGGGCGTGCCCCACACACAGGCAACGCAGGCACCCTCTACTCCACGGCCCCCACCGTGGCGCCTTCGCGAACGTTGAATTGCTTCAACAAGTATCGGTGACCATACGTTCAGTTGCTTCGCGCCTTGTCCATTTGGACCACGACGTGCCTACAACTTACACTTTACAGGTGACACTATACATTGAATGTATATACTTGTCTATTATCAAGCGATAAAATTAGCCACATTTAGTCAAATTTTGTTTAATGTTTAGACCAATTACTCTTGCACGCCTATATTATCGTTGACTAACCTATACCAAGAACATCCGTAATGTATTCTGAGTAAAAGCTGGGTTCACCCCAGGCATAAAAAAGGCATCACATTCTCTATATGTGACGCCTGCTTGGCCCGATTAAATTGTAATTTCCTCAATTTCACCCAATTCCCTGAGCTTATTCCGCTTCAAGATCTTGATGCCGTTACGGTCGGTCGATATTAAACCCAGCTCCCGCAACTTTTTCATATTGCGTGACGTGTTGACCGGGTTGAGCACCACCAAGCTACCCATTAGGGATTGACTCACGTGGACAGTGTTGTCCTTGGGTTCGTACTCGTCTAGGTAGCAGGTGAGGTAGTAGGCTAATCGCTGTAGGCCGGTGCTGGTCAACAACAGCTCCTTTTTACGGATTAGGTAATCAATATTTTTCTGGTAACTAATAATGAGCTGATGATTAAAGTCGCGGTTGTTATAGACCAAGTCATCAATCTTATCATGGGTGATTGCCAAGACGTGGGCCTCGTGGATGGCCACTAGGCTTAGCGTACTCTCGGGACTTGTACCCTCCGATCGGTAAACCGGAGTCAGGGTATCATGGCCGCATAACAACAGACCGTGCTCCAAGCCTGACTTGAAAAGCACGGACCGCATAATCAGACCGTCCTCTATGTAATAGTAGAAGTGGCGCCCGTTAGTATCCTGTAGTCGTTCACCGGCACGAACGGTAATGCGCTTGGTAGCCAGTTTGGTGAGTAAGGGCTTAAATTGCGCGTAGTCACCATTAACGTAAAAGTTTAATTTGTTCATTGTTGCATCTCCCCGGATGTCTGCGGGTGCATTCGGCGTACCAAGGTATTTGAGTTTTACCAGAGGGTCGCCGTAAAAATTCGGCGTGACCGATGCCATCATTTAATCATTATATGCGTAGTATTTACACATGATAATATTCGTCGATAATTAACTGGTTAATTTTCTGGTTATATTACGACTAATATCTTTTCAGAAAGAGATACAACTACCGTAGTAACAAGCCTAGCGTCGCTACAACGGTGAAGTGTGTGTAAACTAATTCGTATACGTTGTTATCCACATTTTACCGACTTTGGCTATCAAAAGCAAAAAATTGTGGGAGTGGACCACAATGTGCTTAGTTTTCGAATACTAACGTAATAATGCCAATATTCCCGAATTTAGGAATATCGGCATTATTGTGTTAGGCACAGGAAGCTGCATTGTGGCCTGCGTCGACGTTCGTCGTTTTCCGAAGCCGTTAATTATGACCGGCCGTCGTGGGTAAATGATGCTGCTAGGGGTGCTAATCATTTCCTGATGCGAAAATTGTGCGTGCCAAATTTAAAAATTCCGTGGCCGCTTCGTTTAATTGCGCCGCCGTTTTGTATGTAATGGCGACGTCCGCCTGAAATTCGGGTATTGGTAATGGCACAATCTGCGTATCGGCCTCTACGGTTTGTTCGGCCAACAGTGATGCGGGGACGATGGTGGCGCCCAGGCCCGCACTCGCCAATTGGAGTGCGGTGGTGAGGTTGGGAGTCCGCAGCACCACGTTGGGGTCGGACTCAGTTTGTGTGAGGTAGCTGGTGACCATACGTTGGAAGCCGGAGTCATCAGTCTCTTCGATGAAATCTTGACCGTTAATCAAAGTGGCTACTTTGCCAGGGTGTGTGGCATCAAAATTTTCTGGCAACAACCGCACCGGTATGACCAGTGCCGCCCCGTCAGTGAACAGTCGTTGGTGTTCCAGCGACTCGTCGTACGTGCGGGCGGTACCGATATTAAGGTCGATGTCGCCGTTAAGCACTGCCTGCGCCATGTTACTGGCGGATTGCTCAAAGAGGCGAATCTGTATTTGTGGAAAACGGCGGTGAAATTCGGGCAGTAGCTGGGGCAACACTACTCGCGCGAGGGACGGGTTAACGCCGATCGTGACGCGTCCCACCGTCGTACCCGCGTAACCCTTGAGGTTGTTACTAACATTTTGGTATGACCGGATGAGCTGTTGCATCTGGTCTAGATAGTACTCACCCGCGTAGGTCAGCCGCAGCGGGTGTTGCGCGCGGTCAATCAAGGCCACGCCGTACTGCTTTTCCTGGCTGCGGATAAGTTTACTGACCGTGGGTTGAGTCATGAAGAGGTTCGCGGCGGTGCGCGAAACGCTGCCGGTATGGCTAATCTCGGTGAGGATATCTACAAGTTGCCGTTCGTGATTCAGGGGTGTGGCCATCGTGCCCTCCTTATTGATGTAACTGGTATCTGTTATTAATTAGTATGCGCCGAACGGAATGCTGGCGCAAGTATAGTCTGTGGTTGCCCGGCTGTAGGGGCTTGGTTGCTATCAACTTTTGACCATTCTTATACACCGTGCTAAAATCACAATTATTGAATCAAGCTACCGCCGGGTAGTAACCGTTGACGGACGTTGTCTCCCACTCCATTAGGCCAAGAAGGAGTGGGCGGGGGCGTCCTTTTGTTTTGGGCATCTAGTATGCCTATCTATGCATGGAGGACTTTTTAAAATGGCGTGGATTTACTTGGTAATTGCGGGACTGCTGGAAACTGTGTGGGCAACCACGATGAAGTTGAGCCACGGGTTTACCCTTTGGGGGTACACGGTGACCACACTCTTGGCCATGGTGGCGAGCTTCCTGTTGCTTGAGCGCGCAATGCAGCACCTACCGCTGAGCCTCGCGTACCCGATCTGGACCGGGATTGGTGCGGTGGGCACCATCATTTTGGGTGTGGCGTTATTCGGCGACCACCTGTCCTCGCTGACATGGGGCTTTGTGGCGTTGCTAATGATTGGTATTGTGGGCATCAAGTTAACCACCAGTTAATGCTATGATGCGTCTTTGTTTTTGCATCCCACCATGTTATTCTGTGGGTGGAAACTAACAAAAAGTAACTAGACCGATTGATGATGCAAAGGGGGATTCTGACTATGGACAAGAGGGATGATGACGAATTGCGCCGGCGGTTGACGCCCGAGCAGTACGCGGTGACCCAGGAAGCGGCCACGGAGCGCCCGTTTAGTGGGCAGTACGACGACTTTTTTCATGATGGTATTTACGTTGACGTGGTGAGTGGGGAGCCGTTGTTTTCGTCGCGGGACAAATATGATGCCGGCTGTGGCTGGCCGTCGTTCACGCGGCCCATTAAGCAGCTTAAGGAGCACCGCGACCAGAGCCACGGCATGGAGCGGACGGAGGTGCGGAGTAAGGACGCAGACTCGCATCTGGGTCACGTGTTTACGGACGGACCGGCGGCGGAGGGTGGCTTACGCTACTGTATTAATTCCGCGGCTTTGCGGTTCGTACCGGTAGCTGATTTGGACAAAGAGGGCTACGGGGAGTACCGCACGTTATTTGCGGAGTAAGTGTTTTTTGATGCGTGACTAGTGACAGCTGCGCCGCCACGGCTTGACGTTCGTGGCGGCGCGGTTTACCTTAAATATGGAACCGATTACAAACAATCGAGGTTAGGAATATGCATAAAGTACAGTTGGGCAACAGTAACTACCGTGCATCGGCGGTGGCGCTGGGCATCATGCGGATGAACGCGTTGACGGCTCCCGAGGCTGCGACGGTTCTGGATACCATCAAGGATGTAGGCATTAATTACATTGATTCGGCCGACATCTACGGTGGCGGCGATTCGGAGCGCGTGTTGGGCAAGGCGTTGAAGCGCGCCGGCGCGAACCGGAATGACTTCTTCATTCAGTCCAAGACGGGGATTGTACCCAGCAAGGGTGATTCACCGTTGGGCGAGGCGCCGTATGGTGGGCGCTACGACTTTTCCAAGCACCACATTTTAGAGGCGGTCGACGGGATTCTAGAGCGGCTGCAGGTCGATTATTTGGATGCTCTGTTGCTACACCGGCCGGATGCGTTGATGGACGTGGACAAAGTCGCGGCGGCGTTCGATGAGTTGCTCGCTAGCGGCAAGGTACGCCACTTTGGGGTGTCGAATTTTAACCCTGGGCAGGTGGAATTGTTGCAGTCGGCGGTCAACCAGAGGCTGTTGGTGAACCAGTTGCAGTTCGGGGTTATGCACACGGGGCCAGTTGACTTCGGCATCCACACGAACATGACGGACGAGGCGAGTGTGGATCATGATGGTGGTGTGATTGAGTATTCACGGTTGCACAGGATGACGATTCAGACCTGGTCGCCGTTCCAGTACGGTCAGATTCAGGGGACGTTCATTAATAATCCGGCGTTCCCAGAGGTAAACCGGGTACTGGGAATTGTGGCGGAGAAGTACGGAGTGTCGAAGAATGCGATTGCGGCGGCGTGGATTTTGAGGCATCCGGCGCACATGCAGGTGATTATCGGCACGATGAATCCGGACCATATTCGTGATAGTGCGGCGGGTGCGGATGTTAGTTTGACCCGCCAGGAGTGGTACGATATTTACTTTGCGGCGGGGCATGATTTGCCGTAGAGGGCGGAGCAGGCCGTTTAGAAAGCAGAGTATAAG